>JAPOYQ010000053.1 GCA_026706505.1 Gemmatimonadota bacterium | reverse complement strand
GTTGCGACATCCCAAAGAATTACGGTGCGATCGCTTGAAGCGGACGCGAGCATAGTACCGTCGGGTGAAAATGCCACGGAATGGGCATTTCCGGTATGTCCTTTGAGGGTGGCTAGCCGTCCCCTCCTCGCGACATCCCAAAGGGCTACACTGTGATCGCTTGAGGCGGACGCGAGCATGGTGCCGTCGGGTGAAAACGCCACGGCTTGGACGCTATCCGCATGCCCTTCCAAGGTGACCCGCTGTCTCCGCATTGCGACATCCCAAAGGACTATGGTGTGATCGTCTGACCCGGATGCTAGTATGGTGCCGTCGGGTGAAAACGCCAGAGAATTGACCCTCTGCGCATGCCCTTCTAAGATGGCCAGCCGCCTCTGCTGAGTGACATCCCAAAGGGCTATGGTGTTATTCCCGCCGGACGCGAGCATGGTGCCGTCGGACGAAAACGCCACGGCATAGACATAAGACGTATCTTGCAGGCTGGCCCACAGGCTCTGGCTCGCGACATCCCAAAGGACTAAGTCGCACGCTAGGATCTCGCCGTCGGGCGAAAACGCCACGGAAGAGGCATAAAACGTACGATCTTGGTCGGTCAGCCGACTCGACGTGGGAGAATCAGCGACAGCAGGGGCCGCCACTGCTAGTCCGATGATGATGGCGAATAATGTTTTCATAAGGCTTCTCCTATGTAAAACAAAATATACTATTTTGTGCGGCCACCCAATTCGCACGTGGTGGGCTTGCTAAGGTGGGAAAAAGCTATAAGATAAGGCTAGTTAGAGGACTGAGCCGAACTTTAGGATCGGGAGTTTGAGTTATGAGGAACGTCATTGGAGTCATCCTCGGGGGTGGGCAGGGTGCGCGGCTCTTCCCGCTGACGCAGCTTCGCTCCAAGCCGGCCGTGCCGATTGGCGGCAAGTACCGCTTAATCGACATTCCCATCAGCAATTGTTTGCATTCTGGGGTCAACCGCATCTTCGCCCTGACCCAATTCAATTCCGCTTCGCTGCACCGCCACATCAGCACGACGTATCGCTTTGATTCTTTTTCCGATGGCTTTGTCGAAATCTTGGCTGCCGAGCAGACCCAAGACAGCGTCGATTGGTACCAAGGCACGGCCGACGCGGTGCGCCAACAACTCAGGCACTTGCTCTCGCGCCGGGCCGACCAGGTGCTAATCCTGTCGGGCGACCACCTCTATCGCATGGATTACCGCGCCTTTATCGAAGAGCACCGAGCGCGCGGCGCGGACGTGTCAATTGCGGTAAAGCCAGTGACGCGAGAAGCCGCGCCTGGGCTGGGGATCGTGCAGGTGAACGATCAGGGGCGGATCGTAGATTTTCGCGAGAAGCCGCAGGACGAGGCTGAGCTAGATGCCCTGCGGCTGCCAGCGGCTGCCGACCCGGAGGCGTGCTATATGGCCTCTATGGGCATCTACGTGTTTGAACCCCAAGTCTTGGTTAGCCTACTGATGAGCAGTGACCAAGACGATTTTGGCAAGCACATCATCCCGGATGCGATCCACAAGGTCGGCGTTTTTGCCCACACCTTTGACGGATATTGGGAAGACATCGGGACCATTCGCTCTTTTTACGAGGCCAACTTGGCACTGACGGATCGGCAGCCGCCTTTTAACTTTTACCGGGCCGACGCACCGATCTACACGCACGCGCGCTTCCTCTCTGGCACGCGGCTGGAGAATTGCCACATTGAGCGGGGGATCATCTGCGAAGGCTCGTACATACGGTCTGCTCGGATCGAGCGTTCAGTGATCGGGATCCGCTCGGTGATTGGGGAGAATTGCCAGATTTCCAACACCATCATCATGGGTGCTGATTCGGATGAGTCGCCAGCCGACCGAGCGCGCAATGCCGCCCAGGGCATTCCAGATATGGGGATTGGCGCGAACAGCACGATCACTGGCGCGATTATAGACAAAAACGCGCGCATCGGCGAGGGAGTTTGCATCACTAACAAGGACCGAGGCATCGAGGCTGATGAGACTAATTACTACATCCGCGATGGGATCGTGGTTGTGCCTAAGGACGCGG
>JAPOYQ010000452.1:1784-2052 GCA_026706505.1 Gemmatimonadota bacterium | reverse complement strand
TGATGCTCTTGGCGACCAAGGCGTGGCCCGCTTCGTGGTATGCCGAAAGCCGCTGATCCTCTTCGGTCAGGACCATGCTGCGGCGCTCGGCCCCGAGCATCACCTTGTCTTTGGCCGCCTCAAAGTCGCCCATGTCAACGGTCTTGCGATCGCGCCGCGAGGCCAGTAAGGCTGCTTCATTGACCAAATTCTCCAAGTCGGCTCCGGAAAGCCCCGGCGTGCCCTGCGCGACCTTTTGCAAATCGACGTCCGGATCCAGCGGCACTTC
>JAPOYQ010000452.1:1347-1774 GCA_026706505.1 Gemmatimonadota bacterium | reverse complement strand
GTGGACTTTGAGTACGCCCTCCCGACCTCTGACGTCGGGCAGGTCGACCACCACTCGGCGGTCGAAGCGGCCGGGCCGCAACAGCGCTGGATCGAGTACGTCCGGGCGATTAGTTGCGGCGATGAGAATGACGCCGTCATTGGACTCAAAGCCGTCCATTTCCACTAGAAGCTGGTTGAGGGTCTGCTCGCGCTCGTCGTGGCCGCCGCCAATGCCCGCGCCTCGATGGCGGCCCACCGCGTCAATCTCATCGACGAAGATTAAGCACGGGGCATTGGCCTTGCCCTGTTCAAAGAGGTCGCGCACGCGCGAAGCTCCGACGCCGACAAACATCTCGACGAAATCCGAGCCACTAATCGAAAAGAAGGGCACGCCTGCTTCGCCTGCCACTGCGCGCGCCAAGTGCGTCTTGCCCGTGCCCGGCGGC
>JAPOYQ010000452.1:0-1337 GCA_026706505.1 Gemmatimonadota bacterium | reverse complement strand
GTCTTGATGGTCGGGCCGCCGGGCACGGGCAAGACGCACTTGGGAATCCGCCCGCCGAGGCGCTGGAAACGGTGGGGATCCTTGAGAAATTCAATAATCTCCTCCAACTCCTTCTTGGCCTCGTCGGCTCCAGCCACGTCGGCAAAAGTCGCCTTGTGCTTGTCCTCCATTAGGAGCTTGGCCCGACTTTTGCCAAAGGAAAACAGCCCGCGCGCACCGCCCTGCATCTGCCGCAACATGAATATCCAGAAGGCGATAAACAGCAGCCACGGCAAAAAGCTGAAGAGGAAATTGTACCAGCGGAAGGGTTCTTCCTCAAAGCGAAAATCAACCTCTTTTTCCTCCCACTCGCGCTTGGTCGCCGCGTCTATTGGACCCAAGTTGACCATAAAGCGGGTCCCGTCGTGTAAGACGCCCTTGAACTCGCGCTCGCCGACGATGACGGCTTGGGCGATGCGGCTCTCTTCCAAGTATTGGCGGTACTGCTTGTAGGAGACGAGCTGAGGATCAGAGGGTTTGCTGCCAAAAAACTTGGCAGTGAAGATCATTACCAACACGAAAAACAACCAAAACGCCTGGGTCCGCGAGGGACGGCGCCAGCGGCGCGGCCTATCTTCGCCGTCGCCCTCTTGGCGGTCCAGCCCGCGGTCGTCCCTAAGGCGCTTGGGTCGCTCTTCTTGGTCCTGCTTTTTTGGTCCCTCCATGACATATGCTCTAGGTCAATCGCCGTCCCAATGCCTCAGCGTGCACAAGGCGATGCGGCGCGTAGTGGATTTTATTCTGAAGGCATGACTAGAACGCAGGGGCGCGACCCAAGCTATTTCCTCTCCTTGGGTCAGCACCAGCACTTCGTCGCGCGAGATTTTCGGCCACTTGGCGTCGATGAGAAAGTCACTCAGTTTTTTGTGCCCTTCCATGCCCAGCGGCTGGAAGCGATCGCCCGGCCGCAGGCTGCGCACTTGCACCCGCGCGCCGAGGCGGTCCGCGTCTAAAGCCACCTGCGCGCCTCCTAGCTGGGACTTGTCAAAGTGCTCCGAGGAGACGACTTGGACGCGGATTTTTACGCCGTGTTCTCTCAGCACGAGCGCGCCGGGTATATCGAAGCCGCATGCAACCGGCGACCGCTGACCGCAACGCAAGATATAGCGCGTGCCGCACCCCTGCCCCCTCAGCCCAGCACCCAACACCCGCAGGTGCTTGTCTCCGGCCTCAATCCAGCCCCGCACTTGCTCGACGCGGGCAAAATCAAAAGGGCCATCTGCAACGGCGAGGCCCTGAAGCGCGGCGCGCAGTACGCGCCTTTGTACTGCTATATGATAAGCGAGAAGCCTAGTACT
>JAPOYQ010000131.1 GCA_026706505.1 Gemmatimonadota bacterium | reverse complement strand
TCGTCGGGAAGGCCACCGCGACGCTAAAGTGCCGTCCGGAGCCGTACTTCAGCCCATCGCCGCTCACCCTGTCCTGCAACACCAGACCCCGGCGCGGTTCGAGCGAGGCCGCTCCAACAGCCTATGGAGAGGATTTGTGGTCGGCCATGCAGATCACCATGCGGCCGTCCTGCCCGCAGCGCGTGCAGATGCTTCGCTCCCGCATGAACCGCGAATCCCGTTCCATCGCGCGGATCTCCATGACGACGTCCATGTAACTGGACTGGACCAGCGCAGCCAGGCACTCGGTGCACAGCGCCGGCCTGAGCCGCACTTCAATCTCGACCCGCAGGCCTTGTGTCATCGCTTCAATTCATCCACGACAGGGTTGGCCACCCAACGCACGAACCGCGCCGCACAGTCTGCGTAACTGTGCTGCGTGGTGGGCATCAGGTCCGTCATGAACACGGCCATACGGAAGCGCTCGAGGTCCCGTTCAAGCCACTCCAGGTAACGGTCGCGGTCCAATTCGTCCATTCAGCATGTCCTTTGAGATAAAGCGGGACCCGACCCCCGAAAAGGATGATGGAGACCGGCCCCTGAGCCATGGCTGCAACCAGCGTGGCGACGAAGATTATAGACTGATCATGTTGAAATCCAACAAGCCTGGCTGCGCACTGCATCGCTTTGCCCCCGGCTGGCGCAAGCGCCGCTCGACACTCGCCTGAGGTTCATAAATAAGTGTTAACACTACTGTCCGGTTAACTGAGCCCGATCTTCGCATAACTATATGAATAAAGGGAATTTTTCGGCGAGTTTTGGTGGTGTCGACTTGAACGCTGCTGTGCTTTTGGGCGACCTTTCGGGAACTCGTTCCTGGAGGCCACCCCGTGTACACTGGCAAGACGCTTTTCGCGCAGTTGATGGATTTTCTTCCCTGGACGACCTTTGCGCGAATCGTCGACCGCTACGGCGGCAACCACCGCGTTCGCGCGCTTGCCTGCACCGAGCACTTCCGCGTGTTGGCGTTTGCGCAGTTGACCTACCGCGAAAGTCTTCGCGATATCGAAGCGGTGCTCTCGGCCCAGTCGGCCAAGTTGTACCACATGGGCATCCGTGCCCCCGTCCGGCGATCCACCTTGGCGGACGCCAGCGAGCGCCGGGACTGGCGGATCTACGCCGAGTTTGCACAGCGGCTGATTGCACAAGCGCGCAAGCTCTACGCCGAAGAGGATCTGGGCCTGGACTTGTCGAACACGGTTTACGCGCTGGACTCGACGACCATCGACCTTTGCCTGTCGTTGTTTCCCTGGGCGCCGTTTCGCAGAACCAAGGCTGCGGTGAAGATGCATACGCTGCTCGACCTGCGAGGCAATATTCCCAGTTTTATCCACGTTTCCGACGGCAAACTGCACGATGTCAACGTGCTCGATCTGTTGATACCGGAACCCGCTGCAATCTATGTGATGGACCGCGCCTACCTCGACTTCGAGCGGCTCTCGGCCCTTCACCAGGCTGGTGCCTTCTTCGTCACCCGCGCCAAGGCGAACGCCGACCTGCGACGGGTTTATTCGGCACCGAGCGACCGGGCACAAGGGATCGTCTGCGATCAGACGGTGGCGCTGTCGGGTTTCTACAGCAGCAAACACTTCCCTCACCATTTGCGCCGCATTCGCTTCAAGGATCCGGAATCGCACAAGACGCTCATCTTCTTGACCATTTTGTTCGGCCCGCCGCCGACGGTCATTTGCGAGTTATACAAATCCCGCTGGCAAGTCGAGTTGTTCTTCAAATGGATCAAGCAGCACCTGCGCATCAAGAAGTTCTATGGGACGTCCGTGAATGCCGTAAAGACGCAAATCTGGGTCGCCGTGACCGTGTACGTTCTGGTGGCCATCGTCAAGAAACGGCTGGAACTGGATGCCTCGCTCTACACATTGCTACAGGTGTTTTCGGTTACCTTGTTCGAGAAAATCCCACTAAACAACGGGTTTTTGGATTCCAACTACACTTGCGAGGACCACATGAACTCTAAGCAATTGAATTTATTCGAGAATTAACCGGACAGTAGTGA
>JAPOYQ010000728.1 GCA_026706505.1 Gemmatimonadota bacterium | reverse complement strand
GAACCCCGATGAACGGGTGCGGATAGATGCCTATTACGACTTGGGAGCGCTGGGAGCCGAAGGGGTGCCGGTATTGATGGCGGCGCTAAAAGACGAGTCTGCCCGGCGTTGGCAAACCAATCTCGAACGCGGCGATTTTACCAATCCCAGCCAGTTGGAAAGTCCCTACGGGCTGGCTGCAGCCGGTGCCGTTGCGGTGCCCGCGCTCGTTGAGGCGTTGCAGGATCGGGATTGGTGGCTGCGCGCCGGGGCAGCTAGCGCCCTAGGTTGTATGGGTGTCGAGGCTCAGGGAGCAGCCACGGCCCTTGCTGCAGCATTGCAGGACGACAGCGAATGGGTCTGCCGCAATGCCGCCGATGCCTTGAGCAACATGGGCCAGGTGTCGGCGGCAGTACCGGCCTTGACACAGGCCTTGGACGATAGCCGCGCGATGACGCCTTGGTCCCTGTCCGATGCGCCGCTGTGCGAAAACGCAGCTATGGCGCTGGCCAAATGGAGGGCACCGGTCGCAGCGGTAACCGCCTTGCAACGGGCGCGTCAGAAGGGCAACGAATACGTGCGATCTTGGGCCGAATGGGCGTTGGACCGCCGCTTTTAGGAAGAGAAGATCATGGAGGCCGAAGAGCACTTGCTCAGCGACGCCGAGATGCAGCAGTTCATCGCCCAAGGCTATGTTCAGGTACAGGCTGATCTCCCGGGCGATTTTCACGCCGAAGTATGCCGCCAAATCGACGCGGTGTTGGAAGCCGAAGGCAACCCCGGCAACAACATCGCGCCGCGCATACCCGCCATCGCTCAGGTTTTTGCACACCCTGCGGTGCGCGGTGCCTTGACCAGTATTCTGGGCGCGGGCTATCTGATGCATCCGCACCGCTACTGCCACCTCAATTCCCCAGGCAGCGACGGCCAGACTTGGCATAAGGACGACTATATCTTCGACCAGAATATCCGCTATCACCGCTGCCGTTGGGTCATGGCCTTTTACTATCCACAGGACGTCACCCCGGACATGGGTCCCACTGGCGTGATGCCGGGGCGGCAGTGGTACAATGGGATCTCCAGTACTGATCCGGAACAGGCGACGGAGACCGAACTGGGCTTGTGCGGCCCGGCCGGCACGGTGTCCATCGTCAACTTCGATAGCTGGCATCGGGCCACGGCCAATCGCTCGGACAAAAGGCGCTACATGCTCAAATACCAATTCACCCGCATGGCAGAGCCAGAAGCCCCGACGTGGAATAACGAGGTGCCTCACTGGCAGCCGCTCGACGGAGATCCACATCCAGAATTGTCGCGGCACGTGTGGGACTGGTTGTGTGGCCAGTTGTGTGATCGGCCAACAGCGAGTAGCGGCAGCACGCGCTGGGAGGATTTAGGTGCTGACTCGGAAACGGACCGCCTGCAAGCGACTTACAGCTTGGGAAGAGACCAAGTGAAAGGGCTGATCGAGGACATGCGAAGCCAAGCCCAGGACCAAGTCGAGGCCAATCTGGCTCATTCGCCGACCAATCCCCAGGGCGGCAATCCGGGCGAAGTGGGGCCGGTACACGCCTTGGCCGCCTTGGGTGCGGACGCTTTGGACGGACTATTGGACGCGGCTCAGCAGGGGCCTTGGCCCGGTCGGGCGGCGGCAATGGGTGCCCTAGCGACCATGGGTAGGGAAGCGGCTGCGGCCGTGCCGGTATTGCAGGCGGCCTTGAGCGATGACGTTATGTGGGTGCGGCGCAATGCAGCCGAGGCTTTGGGAATCATTGGGCCGGCGGCGGTATCAACGGCACCGGATCTCGCCCGTGCTATGGGTGACGAGGTGGAGTTAGTGCGGCGCAATGCAGCCTTTGCCCTGAGCAAGATGGCACCCCCCGACGACGAGTTGGTACCGCCGGTGGCTCGCGCGCTGGCCGATCCAAATCGCTATACGCGCTACTGTGCCAGCACTGCTTTGCGCAAGATCGGGACCGCGCAAGCTCGCCGCGCCTTGATCGAAGCGCTGGAGCCGTCCCGCTGGTGCGCCATTACTTCGTCGTCCACGAATTATTGAGGAGCTATAATGAAC
>JAPOYQ010000718.1 GCA_026706505.1 Gemmatimonadota bacterium | reverse complement strand
CATCGACCGTAGAGGCGATTCGATGGTATATCGACGGAAACATCAGGTAGCGCGGCTGCGTACCTGGATACGGCGTGTAGCAAGGGTTGTAGATGTCGTCGTCGAGTGCGTCCAAGGGGTCGGGCAGGAGGCAGGGGTGCGGGTTGGCCAGCGATTCAAACTGCGGACCTGAGGCGCGGCGCACCAAGCGCCGGCGGTCGATATGGCCGCGCAGGTATGCCACGTATTGCTCTTGGTGGGGGTCGTACACGCAGAGGTTGTGGGTGTCTAGCTGGGTCGCGCCAGCGTCGAAGACGGGTGTGCTGAGGTTTTGCCAGTGGATGCCGTCGGCAGAGGTCGCGCCGTGGAGCTGCTGCCGAATCTCAATCCCTTGGGCCTTTTCCCCGGCCGACACATCTCCTAGGTCGCGGGCTGCGAGCAGGGCCTTGAAGCGCGTGGAGTCCATTTCCGGGTCGGGCTGGCCGTCGCGGAAGTAGTTCGCCCCCGGGCCGACGGCTTTGTAGCGCTCGGCCGCTGGGGCGCTGGGGTCGATGAATACCCAGCCGAGGGGATGGTCGCGGCCCGCGCAGATAATGTTGTTGCGGGTAGAGCCTTCGTACTCGCACAAGCCCAACTCCGGCCGCTGCCAGGTAAAGCCGTCGTCGCTTTCGGCGTAGCAGACATACGAGCGCGTGATGTCTTCCAAGCGTTGCACGCCGTACCAGAGGCGGTAGCGCCCTCCGTCGTGCAGCATGGCGTTGGTGTGGAGATTGGCTCCTTGTTCCCAAGGGCGCTCCTTGTGGAAGAAGACCTCGGATTTGCGCGCCAGTTCGGGCACGAGTTCAATGCCTTGGGGCGGATCCTGGGACCAGACGGTGCCGTCGTCTTCGAGCTTGCGGTGGGAGGGCCAGATGCCGTACCAGTCGAGAAAAGGCGTGGGTTGGGGTTGCATGGCAATCTATCCTTGGGTGGCTGCGCCGATTAGGTCGCTGAGGAGGACCAATTCGCCGCCGCTTTCGGCCGAGGCATTGGCCCCCAAAACGGCGGCTAGGCTGTTGAGGGAAGGGACGTATGGGCTGCGTGTCATGGAAGGGTCACCGGCTTGGACCGCGGCGATAAAGGCGCGGGCTTGGGTGAAGAAAGCACCGCGAGATTGCGACTCTTCTTTGGCTTCCCACACTACCTCGCCGTTTTCCGTCACTTTTTGTGGCTTCCACTCGATGATCGAGTCGTCGCTGATGACGAGGATTTCGCGCTTGGAGTAACTGACGTTGCTCATTACCCGCGAGACGCTGGCGTTGGCCGTCAAGCGCCCCTCAAAGCGGTAGTTGACGTTGTACACGTGGGGCAGGTTCATCGGCTCGATGCGCTCGTCGGGCAGGGATTCGACGTAGAAGGCCGAGACCGCCTCAATGTCGCCGAGCAAGTAGCGCAACAGATCGACGCTGTGGATGGTGTTTTCGACGAAGGAGCCGCCGCAGAGTTCGTAGCGACTGGTCCAATAGCGGATCGGCTGGCCGCTGTAGAAGTTTTGGATTTGGGCGTGGCGCGGCGTGCGCTGCTGCAATAGCTCCAAGGTCGGCGCGGAAGAAGGCTCGTAGCGAGAGACGAAGCCGACTTGGGATACGATGCCGGCTTTTTCGATTGCGGCGTTGAATTCGACGACTTGCGCTAGGTCGAGGGTCTGCGGCTTTTCGACGAAGAGGGCGACGCCTTGGTCGGCGGCGATGAGCACTTCGTCGGTGTGTGCAGTCGGCGGAATGGATAGGTACACGGCGTCGAGTTCCTGCTCTTCGAACATTTGATGGTGGTCCGTATAGGTCGAATGAGGCTTGTAAACGGCTGCTTGTTCTTGGAGGGTTTCCTCGCTTTTGTCGCAGAATGCTTGGAAGACGACTTGGCCTTCCTCGGCGAGGGCAGCTAACGCCGGGAGGTGCGCCCTTTGGGTGATCCAGCCGAGGCCGATGCAGCCGACGCGGACAGGTTTCATGGGCAATTCCTTCTCAAGGGGTGAGTGCTTCGATGCGGGCGATGAGTTCGGGTGATAGGTAGCGGCCGTCGGAAAGCACCGCGGA
>JAPOYQ010000863.1 GCA_026706505.1 Gemmatimonadota bacterium | reverse complement strand
GCGCGGCAGGCTTTTCTCGGGGAATTTACCTGGGACAACGTACATACCCTGCTGGAAGGGCACGTAGTTTTCTTTATTGCCTGCATCGTCGGTTGGTACACCCACCTGTTGCTAGACGGGTGCTTCAAGGTATTCCCCACCAGCCAAGACCACCACTGAGGTGGCTCAGTCGCCCTCGGCCTCGGCCTTGGCGTCTTTCTCTTTGTTCTTGCTGACGAACTTCTTGATCTTGCCAATGGCTTCGGGCACCAGCGCGATGATCTGATTCCAACCGGCCTCCTGATCGCCGATGGACGCCACCTGCACCCTGCCGTCGGCATCGACGATGAGGAAGGCGATGGGTTCGATGTTCGCGCCGCCGCCCGTCCCGCTCTGCCCCTTGCCCTCCTGTCCTCCGCCGGCCCCAAAGCCAAACGATATTTTTGATACCGGAATAATGGTCAAGTCGCCGGCCTGAAACGGCTGTCCGATGACGGTTTCGGTTTGCACGATGCGGTGCAACTCACCTAGGACGCGCTCGACTAGAGATTCTACGGACGATGCCATGAAAAGCTCCTCGACTTAGATCAAGCTTAGTTTTCAGTGCGGAAGCGCGCGGCCAACAAGCGGTATGCCGCCTGCGAGCCAAAACGCCCCAAGAGCAAAATTAACAAGCCCAAGTGCAAATGAGCGACCAAGTCCAAGCGGCCAAAGGCCCCTGCACGCACAAAATCCGGGCTGACGTTTATTTGTATCTTCCCTTGGTGCGCTGCTGCAACCGCCTGTAAATAGCCGTAGATCCGTCCAGTTTGGGCCGGATCGGCAAAGCCCAAGCAGCCCTGGATTCGCAGCCTTTTGAGCCAAATGATGCGCGGCAAGCTCCCCAGTAGCCCAAGGCTGGGCTTGATCAGCAGGCGCACGAGTGCGCGCAGATTCCGCTCGCGGGCTTTGGGCGCGGTTTCTTGCTCGGCTTTTCGCCGTGTTTTTGGCCTGCGCTTCACGCGGGTCCGCAGCGGCAGCGAAGGGTACGGCAGGAATCGGCCCAAGAGCACGGGCGCGATGCGCAGGCCCTTGGGTCCCCACCGCAGACCAAACCCCAGTCCTCCCCAAAAAAAGGACAGCCGTATTCCCCATTCCCAAGACTCCGGAAGATCCTCGCGCCGACAGCGCAAGGCAAGGGCCATAGGGGCACACAGCGCGCCGAGGCCGAGCGCGGGGAATAGCCAGTCTAGCATAAAGAGGGGCGCAGCTTTTGCTGCCACGCCACGTTCCAATCGGTGCGCCCAGTAAACTGCATGACGGCGAACAAGGTGATAATGCACAACAGGGTGATGGCCAAGCCAGTTTACAACCTATCGGAGTGCACTGGTTCAGTCAAGCCTTTCTACGGATGCGGATAGGGGCTCCTGCCTTGACAGCATCCTCGTCGTACGTTAGGCTTGAATTAGACGTAAGTTACAGTTAAAAAGTAAGTTAGGCTTTTTTTGGCCGAGGGACCAGCACGCGGCAATAGCGATGAAGAGGCGAACTAAATGGCAACCCGAGGGACAGTAGGAAGGCGCGGGCTTCAGGGTGGAGAGGGCGCAGTCGGCTATGGCAGTTATTGGCGCGGGCTAGGGGTGGTCGTCGCGCTGTGGGCGGCAGTAGTGCCGGCGAGCGCTCGCTCGACGCTCAGTGCGCGTCTGGACCAACCGGCGATTGCTGGGCCGGCGTTGGACCAGCAGTCCATCCTCTATCTGCACTACTTCCCCGGCGATGGCGAAGCCATAGTCAGCGCGGAGCTACGGTGCCTCGGCAACGCGCGGTTGCAGAACGTCCGCTCCGCACTAGGCCAAGCGCAGCTAAAGGAGGCGTCAATCGGCATAGACTATGCGGCGCGGCCTTTGGCCGGAGAACACATCGATACCCTCTACATCGACCTAGCCGCCGCGGAGGTGGGAAAAATTGACTGGTCCGCGGCGATCTACTCCTCGCTCGACCCACAGGGTGCTCCGGCCCACCAGATCGAATTCGACCTAGCAGTCCGCCCGCCGCCAGCCATTTCGTGGTCCATTGAGCCGCAGCGAGTCTATCAG
>JAPOYQ010000867.1 GCA_026706505.1 Gemmatimonadota bacterium | reverse complement strand
CAGCGCACCAGCAAGGGTTCGCGGGTGCCGCCCTCGTACATCCAGCCCTTGCCCTCGGCCAGCGGCGCGTTGCAGGTCGGCGAACTTTCGGAGGTGGCGAGGCCGCCGTTGTCCGAGGTGAAAAACACGACGGTGTTTTCGGTTTCGCCGAGCGCGTCGAGCAGGTTGAAGAGGCGGCCCAAGTTTTCGTCGAGACTCTCGATCATGGCCGCATAGATCGGATCAGATTGGATGAGCCGCCGTTTGACGCGCTGGTCCTTCTTGTGTTCGCAGGGGAAGTACTCCCCCTCGGCAAAGGTATCGACTTGGTCCAAGCCGAGGGCGCGGGCTTTGGCTTCGTACTTGGCGATTTTTTCTGGTTTGGCTTGGATCGGCGTGTGGACGGTGTAGTACCAGAGATTCAGGAAGAAGGGGCGCTCGTCTCGGTTGTTTATCAAGTCGAGTACTTGGTCGGTCAGGTAGTCGGTTAGGTACGTGCCCTCGGGGACATCGGCGTCGGCGAGTGGGGGAATGGTCCAAGGGCTGAAGTACCCGCCCTGCCCCGGCGAGCCTTGGTGTGCGCCGCCGATGTTGACCTCAAAACCGTGATCTTCGGGCAGATGCCCGTCGCCGCCCAAGTGCCACTTGCCTACGTGCCACGTCTGATAGCCACCCTCGTTGAGAGCGCGGGCCAGCGAGTGCTCGTGCGTCGGCAGTTGCTTGAGATACGGCACATCGACGAGTTGGCCACGCGCCGGGTGGGTGCGCCCATGCACGTCGATCCAGTCGGTGATGCCGACGGTGGCTGGGTACTTGCCGGTGAGAATGCTGGCGCGGGTCGGCGAGCAGACCGGGCAGGCCGCGTACGCGTCGGTAAAGCGCATGCCCTCGCGGGCGAGGCGGTCGATGTTGGGCGTTTCGTAGAAGGAACTGCCGTAGCAGACGAGGTCCTTCCAACCCATATCGTCGATGAGGATGAAGACGATGTTGGGCCGCGTCACGCGAGAGCCTCTTTGATGGCGGCGACTACTGCCGGATCGTTGGGGGTGGTTCGAGGCGCGAAACGGGCCAGCGGTTGGCCGTCCTTGTCGATGAGGAATTTCTCGAAGTTCCAAGAGATGTCGCCGGGGAAAGCCGCGCCCTCGCCAGCGAGATAGGCGTAGAGCGGATGACGGTTGGGGCCGTTGACTTCTATCTTGCTAAAGAGCGGGAAACTCACGTCGTAGTGGGTCTGGCAGAAGTCGAGAATCTGCTCCTCGTTGCCAGGCTCTTGCCCCTTGAATTGGTTGCAGGGAAAGCCGAGGACCGCTAGGCCTTGGTTGGCGTATTGGCGATGCAGTGCCTCTAGGTCGGCGTACTGCGGGGTCAGGCCGCACTCGCTGGCCACGTTGACGACGAGAAGCGCCTTGCCGGCGTAGTCGGCTAGGTCGGCGGCTTGGCCGTGGATGGTTTGGGCTGTGAAGTCGTGGACGCTGCTCATGTTTTTCTCCTTGTTATTCGGTGGTTGGATAGACTCTAATATTGCCACTCGCCTAGTTGCGTTCAATGCCCGGTGCATATCCGGTTTATCTTGCCTATCTTTTCATGCCCCTCTAACACAACAGCAGAGAAAGAGACTATGAGCGACCGACCGGCCATCGAAATTTACTCAATCGGCACCGAGCTTTTAAACGGACAGATTCAAGACACCAATTCCTTCTGGATGGCGCAGCAGATCGCAGCGCTCGGTGGCTATGTGCGGCGGATCGCGATTCTCGACGACGATATGGACGAGTTGACCGGCGTGCTCAAAGACGCCTGCCAGCGCGGAACCCGGGTGGTGATTACCACTGGAGGACTTGGGCCGACGCCCGACGATATGACGGTTGAGGCCATTGCCAAGATCATGGGGGTGGGTACGGAAGTCGATGAAACCTTGGTCAAGCGCTATATGGAGAGCCGAGGTATTGAAAAGCGCGCTGACGTCAGCGAAGGGCTGGTCAAGATGGCGACCAAACCGGAAGGCTCCGTGGCCCATCCCAACCCAGCGGGCGTGGCTCCCTGCGTGGAATCGCAAGTCGGCGCAACCACGATTTACA
>JAPOYQ010000698.1 GCA_026706505.1 Gemmatimonadota bacterium | reverse complement strand
GTTCGGGCGGGTCGCCGAAATCCCACGTAGTGATCCCTGCTCGTTCCCACTGTTGGGCCGCCTTTTTCCAAGCGTCTAGTTCGACGGGGGTGTCGTGCTGTTCAAGGCGTTGAGCCAGTTGCTGCAAATCGCGTCCAGCCGCGACGGATTGATCGTTGGTGCCTTGGATATCGACGCGCATCTTGAGGTGGTCGGGCAGGTCGGCGGCGTTCCAGTCCGACGCTTGGATTTGGATATGGTAGTGCCGGCGGATGTGATCTTGTAGGGACTCCAAAAAGGTGGGATGCGTCGGCTTGGGCGCGGCCGCAATGCTCTTGGCCTTTGCGGGAATCGGCACTAGTTGCTTGCGAATGGACTTGGGCAGCGAGCGCAGCAGGAGGGTAACTTTCTCTTCGAGCAGGCCCGGCACCAGCCATTCGAGTATTTCTGGATCGACGGCGTGGGCTAGCTTGTAGGGCAATTTGACGGTGATGCCGTCCTCGTCTTGCCCTGGGCGATAGGCGTAGCTGAGAGCTAGTTTATTGCCGTCGAGGTCGAGTGCGTCTGGGAAGGCCTGTTGGTCGAATTCGTCACGAGTGGTGCCGAGCAAGTCTTCCTCCTGCATCACTAGGAAGTCGTCGGCTTTGTCTTTGAGGAACCGGTTGAGGTCGGGCAGAGAGGAAACATCATCGAGGTACTGAGAGTAAAAGCGGGCGGCGGCCTCTTCGACGTGGACATCGGCCAAGCCGCGGGCGCGGGTTTGCCAAGTTTCGATCTTCTGACACAGGCGAATGTTGTGCGCGAGAAACTTGTGCGGAGTATGCACCGTCCCGGGCACCAACGCCTCGCGGATGAATATCTCGGTGGCCTCGCGGGCGTTGATGCGGCTGTACGGGATGCGGCTGCTGAGTACTTCGAGACCGTAGAGGGTCTGCTTTTCCCGCACTAGCACCCGCCCTGAGCGCGCGTTGAAGTAGGGCTGGTCGTAGGAAGCGCGGCACAGGTGGCTGCCTAGTTCCGCGAGCCATTCGGGCTGGATGCGGGCGACAGTGCGGGCGAACAGGCGCGAGGTTTCGACGATCTCGGCCGCGACCAGCCAGCCGGGTGGTCCGCCTTCGCCCGGCTCCTTGCCCTTGTTGGGGCGGAAGAGTCCCGAGCCGGGAAAAATCATCACCTCGCGATTGCGCGCTGCCTGATAGACATTGCCTTCCTCTTGGCGCGCCACACTCGAAAGCAGGCCGGTGAGTACCGCGCGATGGATCGCGTCGTACCCGGCGGGTTCGCGGTTGAAGCGGAAGCCTTTTATCTCGTTCAGTGTCTCGCGGATTTGCGCGTGGATGTCGCGCCATTCGCGCATCCGCATGTAGGAGAGGTAGTGCGCCTTGCAGAATTTGCGGAGTTGGTTCTGCGAGGCGCTTTCCACTTTGTCGTGGTACGCGTTCCAGATGTTGAGATACGCTAGGAAATCGGAATTTTTGTCGTGGAACTGGCGGTGCATCTGGTCGGCCGCATCCTGCTCTTCTAGGGGCCGCTCGCGCGGATCTTGGATACTGATGGCCGCGGCGATGACGAGCACTTCGGACAGGGCTTGTTCCTCGCGGGCCTGGAGCAGCATCCGCGAGACCGTGGGGTCGATGGGTAGGCGCGCCATGGCGCGGCCAATGGGAGTGAGCGCGCGGTTTTCGTCGAGGGCGTTGAGCTGGCTCAGGAGTTGGAACCCGCCGGCGATAGTGGCTTTTGCTGGAGGGTCGATAAAGGGGAAGGCCTCAATGTCCCCTAGCTTGAGATTGATCATCCGCAGGATGACCTCGGCGAGATTGGCGCGCTGGATCTCGGGCTGGGTGTATTCGGGGCGCGAGAGAAAGTCCTGCTCCGAGTAAAGGCGAATGCACACTCCATCCGCAACCCGCCCACAGCGACCCTCCCGTTGGCGGGCGCTGCTCTGCGAAATCGGTTCGATGGGCAGGCGCTGGGTGTGCGTGCGGGGATTGTAGCGCGACAGGCGCGCCAAGCCCGTATCCACGACGTAGCGGATGCGGGGAATGGTCAGCGAAGTCTCGGCGATATTGGTGGCCAACACCACGCGCCGGTGGTCTCCCGGAGCGAATACGCGCTGCTGCTCCCCGGCGGTTAGGCGGCCAAACAGCGGCAAAATCTCGATCCCGCGCAACTTGCGCCCTTCGAGCCGCTCTCGGGTTTCTCGGATATCGCGCTCGGACGGCAGAAAGACCAAAAGGTCGCCCTGCCGCGACGTGCGCAAAATTTCTTCTACCGCGCTGGCGGCCGCGTCCAAATACGTGTAGTCGCCGCGGTCCTGCAGGAGCTCGTCGAGCGGCCAGTAGCGAACCTCGACCGGGAACATCCGGCCCGAAACCTCGATGACCGGGGCATCGTCGAACGCCTTAGAGAAGGTTTCGGTGTCGATGGTCGCTGAGGTGATGACGATCTTGAGATCGGGTCGCTTGCGGCGCAGAAGCCGCAGGTAGCCGAGCAGGAAGTCGATGTTGAGGCTGCGCTCGTGGGCCTCATCCACGATAATGGTGTCGTATTCGAGCAGGTCGGGGTCGGTCTGGGTCTCGGCCAGCAGCATGCCGTCGGTCATGACCTTGATACAGGTTTCGGGCGCGGTCTGGTCGCGGAAGCGAATTTTGCAGCCGATATCGCGGCCGTAGGTAACCTTAAGTTCTTCAGCCACGCGCTGAGCGATGGAGAGCGCGGCCACGCGGCGCGGTTGCGTGACGGCGATGCGGCCGGCCTCGCCCCGGCCGGCCTCTAGGCAGATTTTGGGCAGTTGCGTACTTTTGCCCGAGCCGGTCTCACCCGCGACGATGACGACGGGATGCGCCTTGATCGCCGCGAGGATTTCGTCCCTGCGATCGCTGATGGGCAGGGCGGCTGGGTAGGTGGGGATTGGGCGGTTTTTGCGCCGCCGTTGGCGCAGACGAGCAGAACTACGCGCTTGGCCTAAGAGGCGTTCGACCTCTTTGGGATTGAGGCGGCGGCGATTCAGCCTCCCTTCGATGCGCACCCGATCCTCAAGCATGCACTGAGGCAGGAGGGTTTTAAGCGCAGTGATCGGATGGGGTTTGGTAGGCGATTGGTTCAAAATTTACAAGAGGTTACGGCAATTTATATCGGCGTACAAAATGTACGGTAGGGGCCGTATGGTGGCAACTATGTGGGCGGGTATTACTTTTCTATAAAATTAATACGTTGAGTGCGGCCTACTCAGGCGTCCGTACGCCATAGGCGCGGTACAGGGCTGGTGGCTTGGCGGTCGGGCAGGTGCCAATAGGGTTCTTCGGGCGGGATTTCCTGCAAGTGCGGGCAGGTCATACCGTGGCGGTCCCACACCACCTCGCCGGCGCGCAAGGTCAGGGCGCATTCAAGGCGGTGCCGGGCTTCGATGCAGGCCCAGCCGCAGTCGCGAAAGTAGAAGTTGCCCTCCAAGACGCCGAGCACGGCGATATCGGCCTCAGAGCCGGGCGTCAAAGTCCCCAACTCGGGCCGGCGGATGGCGCTGGCGGGCGTGACAGTGGAGCGGTAGATCACTTCCTGTAGGGACATGTCCATGGCCAAGCATTTGGACATGGTGTCGAGCATGGAGTGGACGTGGCCGTTGATATTGCCCATGTGCAGGTCGGTGCTGATCGAATCGGGCGGGAAGCCGTCGGCAATGGCCGGCATGGCAGCGCGGTACCAGAAGCTGGCCGCCCCGTGCCCGAGGTCGAAGTGAATACCCCGCTCGCTCGCCTCGCGCATGTAGTCGTACACCTCGCCGTTTTCATCGACGACGGGGAACTGGCGGGCAAAGACGTGGGTGTGGATGTCGCCGGGGCGCAGGTGCTTGAGGATGAGATCGGGGTAGGAGCGCTCGGGCGGGCGCGGCCAAAAGTCGACCATCACCGGCATTTTGCAGCGCTCGCCGGCCTCGACGGCAGCATCAACTGAGGCCCAAGGCGGGTGCTCGTCGTCAAAGGGCTTGGTGGTCCAATAGTGAGCGGTTTTGATGCCGACGCACACATCGTCGTGGGCCGCGGCCATCTCGGCCGCCCGCTGTGGATCGAGGTTGGCGACGACTTGTTCGGGAGGGCCCATGCCTGGGGCGGCAATGTTGACGTAAGCGAACATGCGGGTCTTGGAGTGGTTGATCACCGTCTCGCGGAAGTGCTCAAACTCCTCGGCACCGGCCGTGCCCGTATCGACGCAGGTAGTCACACCCTCTTTGAGGAAGTGGGCATCGGCGTTGAGGCTGCCCACCAACCCGCCGGATTGGCGGGCGCGGGTATGGTACGTATGGACGTGGATGTCGAGCAGGCCCGGGACGACGACGAGATTGCCCACGTCGATGACGCGCTGGGCGTCCGTCGGGGCAATGTCTGTTTCAACGCGGGCGATGCGGCCGTCGAGTACGCCGACATCGGCGACGCCGTTGATATCGTTGACAGGGTCGATTACGTGGCCGCCTTTGAGCAGCATTTCGAGCTTGCGAGGCATGGCTTTTCCGTTTTGTAGAGGGCGAAAATCACAAGATAGGCTGGGTCATAGAGAGGGTCAAATAGGGTTGTTGACAATGGTTAGATGGTTGGATTACAATTATAACCCTATATATTTAACAGTTAAATGCGACATCTTATCTACACACTCTTAATTTTGTCGGTCGGCAGCGCCCATGCTCAGACCGTCTATCGCGTCCACCTCAAGCTAGAGGGCATGATCGACCCGGGCGTGGCGGCCTTTGTCGAGCGCGTGATCGCCGAGGCCGACGAGACAGAGGCCGACGCGATCGTCTTTGAGATCGACACCTTTGGCGGGCGCGTCGATGCGGCCACTGTGATCCGAGACGCCATCCTCGACGCCGAGACCCTGACCATCGCCTTTATCAATAAGCGGGCGATTTCGGCCGGGGCACTCATCTCGCTGGCCTGCGACAAGATCGTCATGACCCAAGCCTCGACCATGGGCGCAACCACCCCGGTCGATGCCACGGGCGACAAAGCTAGCGACAAGGTGACTTCTTATATGCGCGCTGAAATGCGCGCCACGGCCGAGCGCACCGGTCGCAACGTCAAGATCGCCGAAGCCATGGTGGACGAGCGCGTCGATGTGCCGGGCCTGAGCGCCGAAGCGGGCCGGCCAGCGACTCTGACCACTGAGCAGGCGCTCAACTACCAGATGGCCGACGAAACGGCCGAGACGCTGATCGAGCTGTTGCGCATCTACGATCTAGGCGAGGCCGAAATCGTGGATGTCGAACTCAATTGGACCGAGCACGTCTTGCGCATGTTGACCCACCCGGTCGTCACTTCGATCTTGCTGGCCGTGGCCATGTTCGGCTTAATCGCCGAGGTGCGCACCCCCGGTTGGGGCTTGGGCGGCACGCTCGCATTAGTGGCGCTGGGCCTTTTCTTTGGCAGCCACTTGATCGTCCACTTGGCCGAGTGGCAGGAATTGGCGCTCTTTGCGGTGGGCGTGACGCTTTTGGTCGTCGAACTGGTGGCCATTCCGGGCTTTGGCATTGTGGGCGTGTTGGGTATCGGGGCGATGATTGCCAGCGTGGTGATTACCCAATTGGGCGATTTTCAATTGTGGAGTTTCGAGGAAATCGTCTCGGTGATTGGGCGTCTCGCTGGCTCGATGATCGGCGCGTTCGTACTCTCGATCATCGCGTTGCGCTCCCTACCCAAGTTCGCCGCCTTCAACCGCCTCGTGCTCCACAACGAAATCAAGGCCGCCGATGGGTACACTTCCTCCTCGCGCAAGACCGACGAGGAGTTGTTGGGCAAGGAGGGGGTCACGGTCAGCTACCTGCGGCCCTCCGGTATAGCCCTGTTTGAGGGCAAGCGGCTCACCGTGATCGCCGAGGGCGAATTCATCGAGGCGCAGCGGCCCATCAAAGTCGTCGAAGCCCGCGGCAGTCGAGTGGTGGTGAAGGCGCTATGAGCTTTTTGGGAGGGGAGATGTTAGAATGGGTTTATTCGCTGGCCCTGCTAGTGCTCGGCTTTGTGCTGGTGCTGTTGGAAATTTTCGTCATCCCAGGGCTCAATATCTTCGGCATCGTTGGTTTGCTGACCGCGGTCGCCGGCATTGCCTATGCCTATATGAACATGGGCGGCTTGGCGGCTGGCGTCGTGGCGGGCGTGGGGCTTGTGGGAACCGCCATCTTGGTGAGAATGATGCTCAAGGTCCGCGCTTGGAACCGCTTGGTGCTCAACGATGGCATGACGCGCAAGGCCGGCTACGATTCGGTCAAGCCCGGCCGCGAGGCATTGCTCGGGCAGACGGGCCAAGCGGTTACGACGCTAAGGCCAGCGGGGCGGGCGCAATTTGGCGAACGGGTAGTCGACGTAGTCAGCGAAGGTGGCTATATTGAACGCGGTCAGCAGGTCGAGGTATTGAAAGTGGCTGGCAACAGAGTAGTAGTTCAGTCAGTCCAGTCTGAGTCTTAGTTCACTCCTTTCAAGGAGCTAATAATGGAAGTTCTGTTTTTGGTTTTAGTGCTTTTCGGCATCATCATCTTTTTGTCGCTCTTCACCTATTTCATTCCGGTAGGGCTGTGGATTTCGGCCTACTTCGCCGGAGTCAGGGTGGCGATTTTCAAGGACTTAGTGGGTATGCGACTGCGCAAGGTGCCGCCCCGACAGATTGTCGGCCCCAAGATCAGCGCCGCTAAGGCGGGGCTGGATGTCGGCTTGGAGAGCATGGAAGCCCACTTCTTGGCCGGCGGCAACGTCAACGCGGTGATTTTGGCGCTGATCTCGGCCGACAAGGCCAACATCGAGCTGACCTTCGAGCGAGCCGCCAGCATCGACTTGGCTGGCCGCGACGTGCTCGACGCGGTCAAAGTCAGCGTCAATCCCAAGGTGATCAACACGCCCCTGATTGCAGCGATTGCCAAAGACGGCATTCAGGTCAAGGCCACCTGCCGAGTAACCGTGCGCGCCAATATCGACCGCTTGGTCGGCGGTGCCGGCGAGGAGACGATCATCGCCCGCGTCGGCGAAGGGATCGTTACCACCATCGGCTCGGCTTCGACGCACAAAGAGGTACTCGAAAATCCCGATCTGATTTCTCGGCGGGTGCTGGAAAAGGGTCTCGACTCGGAGACGGCCTTTGAGATTCTCTCGATTGACATCGCCGATGTCGATGTGGGCGAGAATATCGGTGCTAAGTTGCAGACTGATCAGGCGGATGCCGATCTCAAAATCGCCCAAGCCAAGGCCGAGGAACGCCGGGCCATGGCCCAGGCGCGCGAGCAGGAGATGACGGCCCAAGTCGTGGAAATGGAATCGCGAGTAAAGGAAGCCGAAGCCGAGGTGCCGCGCGCGATGGCCGAGGCCTTCCGCGAGGGCAACCTGGGCATTATGGACTACTACCGCATGCGCAATATCCAAGCTGACACGGATATGCGCGACTCGATTTCCGAGAGCGGCGAGGACCGCGACAACCGCGACAACTAGTCCATGGAACTCCTACTATTTCTCCTCGCCATCCTGTTCAGCATATTTTCGGCGCTGATGGAGCGTCGCAGGCGCCGTAGACAAGCTGAAGAGGCACAACAACAGCACGCCGAGATCGACCAACAGCACGCCGAGATCAACCCGGCCACGCCCGTTGTCGCCGAGGAGGAGAAGGAGAAGGAAGAAGAACAGACCTTTGGCTGGCCTTTTGACGGCGATCCTTTTGAGGAGCCGGTTCTCGCCGAGGTTGATCCGGCCGAAGCTGAGCGGGAGGCTCTAGAGGCTGAGCGGGAGGCTCTAGAGGCCGAACGGCGCGCCGTGGCGGCCGAGCAGCAGGCCATGGCGCGGCTGGCGGAGACGAAGCCCCAGGAGTCAGGTGAGGAGCGGCGGCCTCGTCGCACCCGGAGCCGCTGGTTCCTCACCCCCCAGACGGCGCGCGACGCGATTGTCTATATGGAAATTCTCGGCAAGCCGAAGAGCGAACGAGAGGAGTGGTAAATACTGTAGCCGGAGTGGCGGAATTGGTAGACGCGCTGGATTCAAAATCCTGTATCCGCAAGGGTGTGTGGGTTCGAGTCCCACCTCCGGCACCATTTTTACTAACCGTTGCACGCTAAAAAGAGATAAACCGCCGTGACATCTCCAGAAGTAAGGCGCATCCTCGACATAATCTCGATACTCGTCCTACTGATTGTAGTTCCGGCGTACATCTTCTGCCGTCTGGGACTCATTCTGCTGATTGCAGTTCCGACGGCGTACATCTTCTGCCGCCTGAGATCGCACGCTGACTAACGCGTTCCCGTTAAATTTCGCGGCTATCGCACTAGCCGCTCGTCAAGCAGGTACGGTTCAACCGCCGCGATTTCCACACCTTTCATCTCTGAATGCGCTGGATTGATCAGCACATTGTAGTCGCCTTTGATTACTGCTGAGGGTACGCGCAGCAACAACGACCGCCTTTCCTCCGTCCAACGGGTGCCGATCTCCTCTAGCTCGACAGGGGCCGGACGTTGCCGCCAGTTGTTTGGCAATATCTCCTCGGTAATAGTCTCTGCTGACGCATCATCGGGTACCGCAATGGTCGCGATGCTCAGATTTTTTGGCACCCGCGCCAATGGCACATGTACTAGGTATTCCACCGTGGCCAATGCCCGACTAGGCGAAGTGTAAAGCAAACCCACCCCAACGCGATTCCACCGACCGCCGTTGGCGCGGGCACCGGCCCCCGATAGATCGTTTATGTAGCGGGTCTTGGCGATGCGGAAAAGCCGCATCAGGCGAATACCCCATGCTCTATCCGGCCTAACTCATCCAGAACGATATCTGCGCCGAAACGCGAGTTGAGCAATTCGAGCGGCACTTTGTTGCCCAGTGCCACGCAGGGTTGTTTGAGCCAGTACAGGAAATGGTCGCGGTCCTCAAAGACAGCTACTCCTCTGGCAGCAACGCTAGCGATCTGGATAACCTGCTCGGAGACGGCCCGACTGAATGGTTTGGCGTCACCGTGTCTCTGCACCGTGCGTTCGCTAATGGGCAGCAGGCGAATGAGCTGTCCCGGCGATATAGCGAGGTATTCCGCTAGTTTTATCAACTCCGACCGCGCAATGCCTCGATTGCTCATTTCAATTAGATCGAAGCCATTGTGCAGCCTATGGCGCACCCCGAGAATCTGCGCCGTCTCCCCTAAAGGGGCTGTCGTGGCAGTGGTCATGGCATGGCTCGCTTTCTTTCTATGGCGACGTCTGTCCTATAGAATACGACAAAATGCACCTATA
Source organism: Gemmatimonadota bacterium (assembly GCA_026706505.1). Next base: position 11,044 of record JAPOYQ010000698.1, on the reverse strand, counting down.
TTGTCAAACTTGCCATCGGTGCGAATGCGTATCTACTTATAGAAGCCCTTTGCGAGAGGACGAAACCGTGCAAACGCTAAAAGGCCAAGCGCGCACTGCGCCGCCGCTATGGGCGGTCTTGCAGCGGCGACTGATCGACGCGATCGACGAGGCGGCACCGATTTTTCTCGAAAAGTACACCCGCCCCGGCGGCAGCCTGATATGGATGGAAGGAGACCCCGGCGATGGGGTCTGGGCCGACGACCTGTACGAGTCATTCTTCAATTGGCCTCACTACTATGCCCTAGGCGGCAGCGAGTACACAGGAGTCAAGGCCCTAGAGGAGTGGAACGCCATTACTCGGCAGCTAGAGCACGACTACGGCCGCGTCACCCGCGAGTTTATCAACGACGACGACTGGTTCCACAACGCGGAAAACTACATCTACTTTTATCACTTGGGGATGGCCGATCCAGCCAACGCCGAAACGCGCCGCCGGGCACAGCGCTTTGCCGGATTCTACCTGAACGACGACCCAGCCGTGTCCAACTACGACCCCGAGCACCGCATCGTGCGCTCGCCCTGTAGCGGCAGCAAGGGGCCGCTCTTGCAAATGCGGCGCGGTGAAATCCACTACGACCTCACCCACGACCACGCCACACTGGGTCCGAGCTTTGATTTGCCCGCTAACTGGTGGGAGGACCCCGAGACCAAACGCCGAGTTGAGAAGCAATTCGACCAAGTGGTCATGCAGGGCGACGTGACCGTCAACTTAGGTGTCGTGGCGCTGGTGGCAACGGCATTTCTCCACACCGGCGAGGCGCGGTACCGGGAGTGGATTGAGGAATACGTGGGGGCCTGGATAGAGCGCACCGAGGCCAACGGCGGCATCGTCCCAGACAACATCGGCCCCAACGGCATCGTCGGCGAGATGCGCCAAGGGCAGTGGTGGGGCGGGCTGTACGGCTGGACTGGGCGCTATGGACACAGTATGATGGCCCACTCGATCACGGCAGCGGTGGAAGCCGCGCTGTTGGTCACGGGCGAGACCCGCTACTTGGACCTGCTCCGCATGCACATGGATGCGCTAGTCGCGCACGGTCGCGAGGAAGGGGGGCGACTACTCGTGCCTTACAAGCACACGGACGAAGGTTGGACCGATTTCAACCCCATCAATCCCAATGCACCGATCCACTTGTGGACCGCGTCCATGGAGGAGCGCGACTGGCAGCGGCTAGAGGTCTTGCGCCGGGGAGCCGAAGACGAGTGGAAGCAGGTAGGGCAGCGCGGACCGCGCTCGCTCGACGACCGCGCTTGGACTCGCTTTCTCGCCGGCGAGTCCCCGGATTACCCCGAGCGCATCTTGCAGGCCAACTACCGCGAGGTCTGCGACCGCATCGCCAAGGTCATAGACGACGAACAGGATCTGACCCAACTTGACGTACACTGGTGGCAGCAGGTCAACCCGGTGGTCACCGAAGCCTTAGTGCAGCTAACGACCGGCGCGCCACAGACCATCTACTGGGGTGGGTTGGCGCAAGGGCGGGTGCGCTATTTCGACGGTGAGCAGCGGCGGTCGGGTTTACCCCCGGATGTAGCTGCCCTAGTGACCGGCCTCAGCTCTGACAGTGCGGAGCTGACGTTGGTCAATTTGAGCACGAGCCGCACCCAGCAGGTGATCCTTGGCGCTGGCAGCTTTGGGGAGCACTGCTTTGGCCGGGTGCAAGCTGGCGATGAAGGCCTCGACGTGGATGACACTTATTTCCAAGTTGAATTGGCTCCGGCCAGCCAAATCGAATTGTCGCTCGCCATGCAGCGTTACAGCCAGCAGCCCAGCTTTCGCCTGCCTTGGCACGGCGAGCGGATTCCATATCGCTAACAAAATTAGGAGACAAGGCGATGGACCAAGCCGACCGCGATTTCTTTGCCGCAAACGGCTATTTCAACTTAGGGCAGGTGCTCGACAACGACGACGTACAATACTTCCGCGCCATGTTCGATGGGGATATGGAAAAGTATCCCTATTTCTGGCACCGCTACGGCCACCACCAACACGCCAACTACGAGGCATTGATCACCTCGCCGCAGTTCGACGAGTTGATTCGCCATCCGAAGATATACCCGACGATTGAGGCGCTGATGGGCGGGCCGCTCTGCTTTGGCGAGATCGGGCTGCGGATGATGCGGGCCTACGATGGCTCATTGCACCAAGGTTGGCACCGCGACAGGCCGCATTGGGACGAACATCCATTCCGCATGGACTACATCCAGCTCATGGTCTATCTGTCCGATGTGGACGCGGGAACGCATTGTTTTTCGCTCTCCCCGGAAGCAGTAAGCCAGCCGGTGCTCGAAGATAAGGAAGAGCAACTCAAGCGGGGCGGCGAGTACCACTTGCACGGGCCAGCGGGGACCTGCGCGCTGTTTAACGTGGCCGTACTGCACACGGCGACGACGCGGCCCACGCAGGCAGAGCGGCGGACCGTGCAGATTTACTACGGGCATCGCAACCGGGCACCGCTGGCGAACGATTCGAGTATTCCGGCGGCGTTTTGGCGGGATAGTGAAAATGCAGAGACGCGGGCTTTTTACGGAGTTTTGAACGAGCGCACCAAGGTGTATTTGGCGGCGTTCCCCGGAGATTGACTCATTCCTTCCTGTAGGGGAGAGATGGCGAGATAGGTTATTTTGCACACACCCCTGTTGGACATCGCACCTACTGATCTGGTGGATATTGCAGTCGTCGCGTTACTGCTTTGGGGTCTAGTGGTTTGGACCCGCCGAGCGCGAATGGCCCTGCTCGGTTTGGCTTTTTTGGGCGTCTTCTACTACCTGATAGCGCAGCAATTCAAGTTGCAGCTAACGACTTGGATCCTCCAAGGCTTTTTCGCGGCGCTAGTGGTGGTGGTAGTGGTGGTGTTCCAGGATGATTTGCGTCGGCTCTTTGAGCAGTTTGGGCAGGTCGCCACGCTCATTCTGCGCCGCAAGGCTCCGCGACCGGATCCCTCCATCTTGGGAACGCTGACTAGGGGGTTGTATCAGTTGGCTGCGAAAAGACGCGGGGCCTTGGTGGTCCTGCCGGGGCGCGAGCCGATAGAGCGGCATTTTTTGCAGTATGGGGTCCCGTTGGACGCGGAGATCAGCGAAGAACTCCTCGACAGCCTTTTCGATCCCGGTTCGGCTGGGCACGACGGCGCGCTGGTGATGCAGAATAATAGGGTCAAGGAGTTTGGAGTGCATTTGCCGCTTTCCGAGAATAGGGATGAACTGAAGGGAGGCGGTACGCGGCACGCTGCTGCGTTGGGGCTAGCTGAACGCAGCGATGCCCTGTGTCTGGTAGTCTCAGAGGAGCGCGGCACCATCGGGATTGCCGCGCGGGGACAACTCGAGATTCTGGGCGATCGCACCGAACCTATCCGACCGGGCGATTTGAGGGACAAGATACAAGACCACTTAGAGCATACGGGGACCGAGGTGAAGGAGCGCCGGGTCGAGTGGCGTTGGTTGGGCCGGCGTTTGGTGGAAGGTCTTTTGTCCTTTGCCTTGGCCTTGGGTGCGTGGCTGGTCCTCGTGCCGGTCGAGGAGGCGGTACTCCAAGTGCGAGTAGACGTGGAGAACGTGCCCGAAGGGTATGCGCTAACGGACATCGACCCCTCAGAGGTGGAGATCAAGGTGACCGGACCGCGGTGGGCCATGTTGTTGGCAAGTGATGCGGATTGCCAAGTCGTCATTGATGCCGATCTCGTCAGGTTGCAGCGGAGGACTTTCGAGGTGTCTGCCCAGTCCGTGCGCCATGCAACCGGGTTGGAGATCAAAAGCATCAAGCCAGAGAAGGTGAAACTAACCGTGCAGAAAACGCGGGGAGGAGTGCGATGAAAATTGCTGTGAGAGGCACGGCATGGCACTGAGCGAGCAACAGATCGCGTTTTTTAAGCAGCAGGGTTATTTGATTCTGGAAAACTTCATCGCGCCAGAGCAGATCGCCGCTTGGCGCGGGCAGTTCTGGAATCACGTAGGGGCCGATCCGGAAGACCCGGCGAGTTGGCCCGATAGCTATGTGATCGACGGGTTTGCGATCGAACCGGCCTTTGGGCAGTTGCCGCAGATGCAGGAAGTGGTCGAAGCGATGGGCGGCGGACAGTTTAGCGGTGGCGGTGGGTCCATGCTGGTGAAGTGGCCGCATTTGGGGGAGGCGTGGGACTGGCCGGGCCAAGGGCATATCGACGGCTACGGACCGGGAGGCTGGAGCGGCGGTTTTATGCTGGGGGCGACCGCCTATTTAGACGATGTGGAGGAAAACGGCGGCGCTTTTATTTACTGGCCGCAGAGCCATTTGCCGACCCACGCATATTTCCGCGAGCACCCCGCCCATATCGATGGCAGTTTCCGCGACCGCGAGGATTGGGAGCCGCGCCAATGGGGGTTGTTTTCAGACCGCTCGCCTCACGGGCCGGAGCAATTTGTGGCGCGGGCCGGGGATGTGATTTTCTGGCACTGCTTTCTGTGCCACACTGGCTCGGCCAACATCCGCTCCAAGCCTCGGTTGGGGCTTTTCGCCCGCTGGCACTACACCGAGCGCGAAGCCATGCGCTACGAGGTGCCGGAGGATTTGTGGAAGTATTGGGCGATCTAGAACGCCCTGCTGTCGAGCCGCTCAACCACCCGTGAAAGTTGCCCGTTTCAGCAAAATCGTCTAATTTTTGTAACATTATGTCCGTCTCCATTCACCTTTCATCCTCGGGAGCTACAATGGCTAAGTCGATGTTTTCTCGGGAAGTCGCCCTCAAGCTGGAAGGCGAAATCAATGCCTTTCAAGCCTGTCGCAGCCTGTCGCAACGCGCACGAGACATTAACATAGAGCGCAAAATGAAAGAATCCGAAGGCGCAATTCCCGAAGACGAACTGCCCAATTCGTCGGCCAGTGCCATGCTAGACTTTGCCGAGGGGCGCATTGTCCTCGCGCCGGAAGAAGGTGTGGACTCAGACGAGGCCTGAATCGCCCGCCGCTAGCGACAGCCCATCTACGCTCTTTGTGGGCCCGTCGCCAACGAAAAAGCTAACATATAGCCGTCGCCCTGTCGGCTGACTAACTTGCCGACTGAGAGGAGGCTGGGGACGGGGCCGTCTGCTCGGCGGATTTTGGCACATAGTACTTTCTCCCTCTTTCATAGCGCGAATAAACGCTCTGTAAAGGAGGCGTCATGGGCCTAGAAAAAAACTGCTGTCCCCGCCGCCGCTGGGGCAAGACCGAGCTTTCCATACCAGTAATCCCATTCGGGACACAAGGTTTTGGCGGCCACTTCGGGCCGGTTGACGACGAAGAGGCCATGGCCCTGATGCGCCGAGCCGTCGATTTGGGCGTCAATCACTTCGACTGCGCCCGCTGCTACGGCGACTCACTGCGCAAGTTGGGCCGTGCGATCAAGGAAGGCGTCATTGCCCGCAGCGAGATCATCATCAGCGGGCGCGTATGCTGCCACAGCGCCGCTGCGTGGGGCGGCTACGGCGAAGGACGGCCCGACTACTCAGCGGCGCGGGTCTTGGCCGATGCGGAAGACCAGCTAGAAATTTTGGGGATCGAGAAATTCGACGCGCTCTTCCTCCACGACCCGCCCGAGATCGAACCGACGCTTGAGGCAGGCGGCGCACTCGAAGGGCTGGAACAGGTGCGCCAGCGGGGTGCCGTGGATTTCATCGGCTACGGCATGAGGCCCCACGACTTTCACCTCGCGCACATTGCGTCAGGCCGCACCGACGCGATGCTGTGCTTCAGCGACTACAACTTGCTCCGGCAGAGCGCAGTCGATGCGGTCCTGCCAGCGGCCGCGGCCGCCGACCTCGGAGTACTCAACGGGTGGTCGATTATGCGGGGCTGGCTGACGGGCGTACCCGTGGAGCGCTTTATACCGCGCGACAAGTGGGGTGAAGACCAGCATCGGGCCGAGGCCATGCGCTTGTGGTGCAGCGAGCAGGGCATCGACATGCTGGAGCTGACGTTGCAGTTTTGCCTGCACGAGGAACGGATCCACGGCAACCCCATCGGCTCGCTGAACATCGAGCAGCTAGAGCGGAACGTCGCGGCCGCCATGGCCACCGTAGCGGACAAAACCATCGCCGCATTTGAGGCCGCGGCGCTTTGAACAGGAGAAATCACGCGCATGAGCGCTGCTGAAGAGTACTACGCGCAGACGATGGAGCTGTTGCATCGTCTGCGCGATACGCAAATGGACGCTATAGATCGGGCCGCAGCAATCTGCACCGAGAGCATTGCCAACGGCGGGTTGGTCTTTCTCTTTGGCGCTGGGCACTCGCGGATGATGTGCGAGGAGATGACGCCGCGCCAGGGATGTTTCGTGGGCTTTTTTGCGTTGGTCGAGCTAGCGGTATCGAATCATGCGTCGATCGTCGGCACCAACGGGTTGCGCGGGCCGCTCTTTTTGGAGAAGTACGAAGGCTACGCCGAGGAGATTCTCCAAGGGTTTGAGTTCGGGCCGCACGATGCCTTTATCTTGATTTCGACCAGCGGCATTCGGCCCCTGATCGTCGAGATGGCCATGGGCGCTAAAGCGCGGGGCTTGCCCGTAATCGCCATGCTGTCGAAGCCGCACGGCGACCAGTCGCCGCCAGCGCACTCGTCGGGCAAGAAGCTGATGGATGTGGCCGACGTCGTCCTCGACAACCAGTGTCCGCCGGGGGACTGCGTGCTCGAGCTAGAGGGGTTGGAGTGGCGGACTGGGCCGGTATCGACAGTGACCGGCGCAATGATGATGAACATGCTGCGCTGCGAGGTGGCCGAGCGATTGTTGGCGCGGGGGATCAAGCCGGAGTTATTGCCGAGCCATCAGTTTGTCGGCAATGTAAGTGCGGAAGAGCAGCTAGAGCGATTTTACGAGGGCTACCGCAAGAGCCTCAAGCATTTGTACGAGTAGTAATCAATTTCCGTTCCAACTCCTCATTTACAAACCCCTGCCACTAAACCGTGAGCATTCTCGACAACAAGGTTTGTCTAATTACCGGCTCTACCGGCATCGCCGAGGCCACGGCCTTGCACGCAGCCGAGGAAGGGGCCAAGGTATTCGTCACCTCGCGGACGGAAGTAAACTGTCGGGCCTTGGCCGAGAAGCTGGGAAAGCAGGGGGCGTATCGAGCGAGCGACCTGACGCAGCAGGAACAAGTCGCCGAGACCGTGCAGGCCTGCGTGGAGCAGTGGGGGCGTATCGACGGGTTGTTCAACGTGGCGGGGATCAGCGGGCGGCGCTTTGGCGATGGGCCGCTGCACGAGTGTACCGAGGAGGGGTGGGATGCGACATTGGACGCCAACGCCAAGAGCATGTTTTTGGTCTGTCGCGCCGTGCTGCAACAGATGTTGACCCAGGAATCGCGCGAAGACGAAGCGCGGGGAGCGATCCTCAACATGGCCAGTGTGTTGGCCTTTGCGCCGGAGCGGAAGTTTTTTGCCTCGCACGCCTATGCGGCCAGCAAGGGGGCGATTGTGTCGCTGAGCAAGGCCATGGCTAGCTACTACGCGCCGCACGGAATTCGGGTCAATGCTATTGCGCCGGCACTGGTGGAGACACCCATGAGCAAGCGGGCTGGAGAAAACGCGGAGATCATGGCGTTTATGCGCGACAAGCAGCCGCTCAGGGCGATGATGAGCGCGGCGGATGTGGCGGGGATGGCGGTCTTTTTGTTGGGGGATCGAGCACGGGCGATTACTGGAACGGTGGTAACTGTGGATGCAGGTTGGTGCGTTAGTTGACGCAAGGAGGACGTATGAAAGAATACGTTATTGGCTTTGACGTGGGTGGCACCCGAGCCAAAAGCGGCGCGGTGACGCGGGGCGGGCGGATGCTGGCACCGGGCATCAATCCGTCGGGGTTTGCGCTGGGCATGGGCAATTTGCTCAAGACGCTCAAGGATGAAGTCGCACGGATTTCCCAGAAGCTAGGCGGCAAGCCGCAGGCCATTGGCTTGGGCTTTCCCGGGGCCGTGGATCCCGAGGTCGGCGTGGTGTACATGCCGGGGAAAATCAAGGGGCTGGAAGGCTATCCCATTGTCAAACGGCTGGCTAAGGCCACGGGGATTCCAGTCGTCGCGGACAACGACGGCCGCGTCTCTATCTACGCCGAGCGGCACTACGGCCTAGCGCGGGATTTGGACTGGGCGGTGACGATTACCATTGGCACGGGCGTTGGCTCTGGGGTCTTGCTCGACGGCAAAATTCTGCGCGACCCGCATCTCCAGTTCGGGACCCAGATGAGCCATATCGTCATGCAGGCTCTCGGCGGGCGGCTGTGCCTGACTAATGCGCGGGGCACGGCCGAGATGATGTGCTCGGCCACGGCGCTGACGCAGCAAGTGCGGGACGGGCTGGCGCGCGGCATTCCCTCGGTCTTGAGCGACCAGTACTTCAAGGATTCCAACGCGATCGACTTCAAGACCATAATCCGCGGCGTGAAGCGCCAAGACCGGCTCTGCATTGACGAGCTGGAACACTGGACCCGCAATTTGGGCTGGCTGCTGGTGAGCGCGGTACACGTGTACGCTCCCCAGCGCATCATCCTCAGCGGCGGCGCGACCAATGCGGCCGAACACTTTCTCGCACCGCTGCAAAAGCAAGTGAACGAACATTTATTCCGCCATCCAGCGGGTGCAGGCGTGCCGGTCGTGCTGTCCAAGCTCCGCGACCACGCCGGTGTTTTGGGGACCGCGGCAATCGCTTGGGAAAAGGTTGATGGAGGCCAATAGTGAAAGAACAACCCCTGCGCACCACCGTTATCGGCTCCTACCCCTTCCCGAGCTGGCTCGAACACGCGGCAGAGCACCTCGACGCCTTTGGGCCGGACGACATTGCCGAGATGCAGGACGACGCAGTCGTTGCCGCGCTCGGCGACCAAGTGCGCGCTGGATTGGACGTCGTCACCGACGGCGAGCAGACCCGCTTTGATTTTAACCTCTCCTTTTACGGCTATCTCGAAGGGATCGACCTAGAGTCCGCACCGCCTAGGCGTTTCGGTCCTCCCGCCCACGACCAGCGGGGACGTCACGCAATCACTGGACTGTTGCAAGCGCCGCACGGCTTGGGGGCAGTGGAGGAGTTTGCGCGGCTCAAGCGGCTGGCACCAGCAGGGCCGACGCTTAAGGCCAGCGTGCCGGGGCCTTATACGTTGAGTGGCCGACTGGTCCCCAACGACCAATACCCGGACCGCTGGGCTGTGACCGAGGCGCTGCTGCCGATCGTGCGGAGCGAACTGGAGGCGCTTTGTGCGGCGGGTTGCACGGAATTGACCGTTGATGAGCCGTCGATGAGTTGCTATGCCCACCGCGAGGATCCAGCGCGCTTCGTCGATATCTTCAACCGCACGGTCGAATCCGTCGCGGGCAAGTGCCAGCTCTCAACTCACCTGTGCTTTGGCAACTACAAGGGTCGAGCCGTGGGGTTGCGCCGCTACGCGCCCATGTTCCCGGCCTTCTTGGACATGCAGGTCGATGAGATGCACGTTGAGATGGCCAGCCGCGAGTTCGCCGAACTGGAGATCATCGGCCAGATTGCCGCAAAGATGGATGTGGCCGTGGGAATCGTCGATGTGAAGAGCTACTATATTGAAACCCTAGAGGACATTGCGGTGCGGGTGGAGGCGTGCTTGGAGTATGCCCCGGCCGACAAGCTCTCCTTTGCGCCCGATTGCGGGCTGAGCCAAACGGCGCGCTGGGCAGCGCGGCAGAAGCTGGAGAACATGGTGGCTGGAGTGAGGGCCGTGCGGAAGAAGCTGTGAGAGGATTGCCAACGCGGAGGGGAAAATGAGCTATAAACCAGTGGCCGACCAGCGGCCCGATCGCTACAAAGTTTCCACGGCAGAATACGCCCAGTATCAGAAACAGGGTTTCTTGGTCGTCGAGCGCTTGGTCGATCTGGACGAAGTGGAAGAGCTCAAAGCGCACGTCATGGCCATGCTCAAAGGCCAAATCGACGTTCCCGGCCAAGAGCCTCCGTCCCCCGAGGCGACGGAAGCGGAACTGGTGCAGCGTTTCACGCGGGTGCATCAACTGCACCGCTGGGACGCCACCTGCGAACGCTTTTTGTTGCACCCGCGCGTCTTGGACGTTTTGGAGGCGCTCATCGGGCCGGATGTGCTGGCCTTGCAGACCATGCAGTTTTTCAATGCGCCGGGCATGGGCGGACAGGGTTGGCACCAAGATTCCTACTATATCACCACGTATCCGGATACCCTCATCGGCGCTTGGTTGGCCTTGGAGCGGGCCGACGAGGAGAACGGCTGCCTGTGGGTCGCGCCTGGATCGAACCACGAGCCTATCTATCCAGATGAAGGCCGAGGGCACCTAGTCCACGCCGAGGGGGCCTTTGACGAGATTGAGACTGTAGAGGGGATTAGCCATCTCGACGACGAGGTCAATACGCTGTCGGGAGTGGCGCGGCGCTACGGTGATGCAGTGCCGGTGGTGGTAGAGGCCGGCGATGTGGTTTTCTTCCATCCGCATCTCCTGCACCGCTCCCATCCCAATCAATCGACCGACCGCTGGCGTCGGGCTTTTGTCAGCCATTACTGCAACGCCCGCTCTTGGGTCCCGTGGAACCACGGGGCACCCTATGAGGGACCGGCGGCGAATTACAAGCACATTCTGGCGCGGGGGCAGACCCATCTGCCCTTTGCCTGCCCCGAGTTCGGCACGCCGTGCGCAGCGTTGGCGACCGACGCGAATGGCGCTCCCGAACGCATGGTGGCAAGTGGCGGCGATATGGAGAAGCAAGAAGGGTGAGGGCAATCCACTGACGGATTCGCGCAACTCATTAGGACGAGGACGGCAATTCCAGAGTAGCCAATAACCTTGGAGGCCTTATGACCGTATCCAAATGGCAAGAAGTATACGAGCCGCTGCAGACCGAACACGACGATGTGGTGATTGGTGCTGGCATCGTCGGCTCGTACGCAGCCACCCTGCTGCACCAGCGGGGCCGCGACGTCGCCCTAGTCGACGCCCGCTTTGCGGCCTCCGGTGCTTCGGGCCGCAACGCCGGCTTTGTGCTGACTTCGCAGCGCGAGAC
>JAPOYQ010000586.1 GCA_026706505.1 Gemmatimonadota bacterium | reverse complement strand
CGAGGGCTTTCTCGCTTCGATCAGCAGCCGATCACTGACCACGCCGGAAGCTGGAGGCAGTTCGGGGCTGGTGTGCTCGCTTTCGAAGATGTATTCGCGTTGCGTGGTATTGGGCGCGTCCTGCGGAATGAACAGTTGAAAGCCAATGCGACTATTCGGCTCGTGCAACAGCGCGCTCTGCCGGCGCGACAACAGCATGATAAACTGCAAAAAGGGATCGCCGAGTTCTTCGCCGACAAACTGGAGCTTGAGCCGCTCCACCGGCACGGCCCGCCCCAGATCTACCTCAATCCACCACTGCTCAATCGGGTCGCGCGGGTTCGGCTCCCAGAACGTGGTTGGATCGCCGTCGAGAATGTTATCCGCTAGCTGCGGATTAGACCCCACCCGGCTAATCCCCGGTCGCACCCAGTAGTCGAAGACCAGTTCGTTGAGCGTATTGCGGATCGGCTCGCCAAACACATCGAACTGCATGGTGCTGTCGATCGTGCCAATGCGCGGGTCGTCCGTGTTAATAATTATCGGCCGTCTAAGCGTCCGATCTTCCAAGACATTGTACACCGTCCGCAACTGGCGCGTCCGCACGGACCCGGCTTCGTCGATGTGCGCCAGATGGGCGGGGATGGTCCACTGCCGCCAGTGCTGCGCCAGATCGACTACCACCTCGTCGCCGCTTAGCTGGTAGCCCCGCTGAGCCTCAACAGGTGCCAAGCTCAGCGCCAAGCCGACGAAAACCTTCTGCACGACCGAGCTGTGTTTCATGGCTGTGTGGGTTCTCTCACCTCAGGTAAAGACCAAATCAGATATACTGTATAGTAGCAGTCGCAACTATATGCCGCTTCCCCCACAGATGTCAAACGCACGCGCGGAACAAATTTGGAAGAGGAAGAGCCGCCCGCTATATTCCTCGCTCACAATCCGCACTTCCTACCCCATCTCCTGCCAACCTCATGTCGCGCCTAGGAATTCGCTGGGTAGTCCTCTATTTACTATCCATTCTCGTGCCAGCCGCCCTGCTGGCCTTTCTGAGCGTGCGCTCGCTGCGCGATGTCCGCGACAGTGTGCGCCAAGAATTGCGCTCCAAGGCAGTACTAGCGCAGGACGCCTTCGACCGCTTCGTCGACAGCCGCGACCAACTCCTGTCCGCATATAGCGAAGACGGCGCAATGGACCCGCGCCTGTACGCGGGTTTTTCCGAGATTGCGCAAATTTTCGCTGTCGATCCCTCGGGTGCATTGCGCCATCCTGCGGTGCAGCCCTTGCGCTTGCAGGAGCGCCGAGCGGCCTTTGCCACGCAGATGGAAAAGGCCGCAGAGCGAGAATTCGGCCACCAAGACTGGACGGGCGGCGTGCAGCTCTACCACCAAGCCTGGAAGGAAGCGGCCAGTCCCGCCGAAGAAGCCGAAGCCCTCAACGCTCTTGCCCGTTGCGCCTACAAAGGAAAGGACGCGGCGATGGAGGAGAAGGCGCACCGGACACTGGTGACTCTCTACGGCCATGTCTTCGACGCCGACGGAGCTCATCCCGTTACCCTGAGCCATTTGCGCCTAGGGCGCTATGCCGCACCCGAGCAGGCCCAAGCCAGTCTGATGGCTTGGACCGAGGCGCTGCTCAAAGGTCGCTATCCCCTCTACGCAGGCTGCCAGCAAGCCCTGCAAGAGGCTCGCGCATTGGCCCAAGGTCGGCTGGCAGACATGGAAGACCGTCCCGTTCTACTGGAGCGGTTGGCCCTGATCGAGAAAGCCCTTGATTTCTCAATGCGCTTCGGCCCCGTAGTGGAGGACCAATGGGCTACAGCCCGAGAGCAGGGTTATCTCTCGGGAGTGTGGCCCGATGGAACGAGTTTTCTCATGTACTTGGGCGCGGCTGAAGGTGGTGGCGTAGTGGGCATTCTATTCGACTGGGCCGAGCTAACTACCCTAGTGCAGGAGCAAGTGGAAGGTCTGGCAGAGCGGGATTTTTCCCTTGCCCTGTTCGACGCCGATGCAGAGGCCGCTTTTCTGGCCGCTCATCGGGAGGCTATCTACGAGACCGGGCCGGCTAGCCGCTGGATGAACCGAATAC
>JAPOYQ010000250.1 GCA_026706505.1 Gemmatimonadota bacterium | reverse complement strand
CCAGAAAGGAGAGGCGGAACTGGCCCTCGGCGTCGGCGGTGAGGACTTGGACCCGCTCGCGGGTCTGGTCGAGCCACTGACTGCAAGCGCGCGAGGCGGCGACGCCTTTTTCAAATACTTTGAGGGCCTCTTCGAGCTTGAGATCGCCCGCTTCGAGGCGCTGGACACTCTCTTCGAGCACGGCTAGGGATTCTTCAAAAGATTCACTCATCGAGTTTTTCCTCTACACGGCAGATGGCGCCTCCGCGGCGAAAGCGCAGTTGCAGTTTATCTCCCGGCCGAAGCTCGTCGCTGTCGCGGACGAGGTGTTTGTTGGCGACGTGTTCCACTAGGGCAAAGCCGCGCGCCAAGCTAGTAAGCGGGCTGAGATCGTCGAGGCGGGTGGCGGCGTTGGCTAGGGCTTCGACCTGGGTGCGCAAAAACCAATCGAAAGCAGTAGAAAGGGCTTGGCGTCGCTCGTCGAGGTGCAGGCTTTGCTGCTGCAAGCGGTCGTCGAGGCGTGCGCACAGACGGCTCGGGTCACAGTGGTGCAACCGCTCCTCTAAGGAGTTGAGATAACGCTCCATTTCCGCTAGCAATCGGCCTTGTTGTTCGGCGACCCGCTCGCGCAGAGCACTGCGTTCACGGGCGACCATTTCGGCTGCGGCCGAGGGAGTTGGGGCGCGGCAGTCGGCTACGTAATCGGCGATGGTATAGTCGATCTCGTGGCCGACGGCAGAGATGACGGGCTGGGACGACTGGTAGATAGCTCGGGTGACGGATTCGTCGTTGAAGGGCCAGAGGTCTTCTGGTGCGCCGCCGCCGCGGCCGACGATCAACACGTCGATGTCGTCTAGTTGATTTAAACTGACGATGGCTTCGGCGATCTCAGCGGCGGCCCCTTCGCCCTGGACTCGTGCGGGGCAGAGGACGATCTCGATATCCGGGGCGCGGCGGTCGAGGACTTGGATGATGTCGCGGATGGCCGCACCGGTTGGCGAGGTCACTACGCCGATTTTGCGAGGGTACGGGGGCAGGGGTCGCTTGCGGTCTTCGGCGAATAGCCCTTCGGCCTCTAGGCGGTTTTTGAGCTGCTCAAAGGCGATGGCCAATTCGCCGACACCAGCGGGTTTGAGCTGCTCGGCATAGAACTGGTACTTCCCCCCTCGCTCGTAAACGGAGATATGTCCATACACTTGCACCTGCATGCCCTGTTGGGGGCTGAAGGAGAGCGAGCCAGCCTGCCACTTGAACATCACTGCGCTTAGTTGGCTCGCATTGTCTTTGAGCGTGAAATAGCGGTGGCCAGAGCTGTGGTGGTTGTACTGGGAGATTTCGCCCTCGACCCAGCATTTGGGCAGGTTTTCCTCGAGCAGGCCCTTGACTTGGTTGGTGATCTCGGAGACTGAGTAAGGCCGATGGGCTGCGTCTTCGGCGTCGGGCCAGAAGACTGGCTCTTGAAAGGACATAGGTCCTCCGGTTGGGGAAGCGGAAGCCGATTGGAGCAAACAGGATAGGCCGCTTAAGGGGCGAGGTCAAGGCTCCGCTAGCTGCAATCGCTCGATCCGAATAGCCCGGCCGCTTATCTCGTCGGCCTCGACGAGCGCGCCGCAGAGGACCGCTTTGCCGTCAGCGGGTTTGAAGCGAGTGGGTACTTGGGTGAGGAAGCGTTGGATGGCCATTTCGGGACGCACGCCAATCACGGATTCGCGGGTGCCGGTCATGCCGGCGTCGGTTAGGTACGCCGTGCCTTTGGGCAGGAGGCGCTCATCCGCGGTTTGCACATGGGTGTGGGTGCCGATGACTGCGGTGACCAATCCGTCGAGGTGGAAGCCCATGGCCATTTTCTCGGCTGTAGCTTCGGCGTGGAAATCCACAAAGACTAGAGGAGTCTCTGCGCGCAGGCGTTCGACTTCGGCGCGGCCCGTGCGGAAGGGGCAATCGATAATGGGCATACCGGTGCGCCCTTGGAGACAGAGCACGGCTACCGGGGGGCCTCCGCGTGCGGCAACGACGGTCGCACCTATGCCGGGGGCCTCTTTTGGGTAGTTGAAGGGGCGCAGGACGCGGTCGGATTGGTCTAGGTA
>JAPOYQ010000158.1 GCA_026706505.1 Gemmatimonadota bacterium | reverse complement strand
CATTTTCGGTCAGATATTTGTACTCCTCAAACAATCCCCCATCCTCGGGTCTGACGTACGCACGCGGATGATACATGTGATTGTACGTCGTATATGCCCAGCAGCCTGCCGCCTTTGACAGATGCCACCACGGGGACTTCCTGATGCGGGCAGATATTAGCATCTGGGCGTCGCTGTTGCCGCTCTGCCGGAGGTTAATCGGCAATGTGCGCCGCTTGAGACCGTCGATTACCAGAGTTTGTGCCATCTGAGAACCTCCAGTTGTTTGGATTTCTATATCAATTCGACGCGACGCAACAAGCAAGGGTTTCACGCCTTCATCTTCTTGCCTTCCGGGTCGTACAAAGGCTCCTCCGCAACCGTTGCTTGCAGACGCTCGCCAAAGTAGAGGATGTCAACGCTGGTTCCCACCTCAGTGTAGTTCATCGGCAGATAGCCATACGCAATGCCAAGGCCAATCGAGTGGCCGTAGTTGGCGCTCGTCACGTAGCTCAACACGCAGTCACCGTCCAAGATTGGCTCCTTGCCCATAACGACGGCATTAGGATCGTCCAGCGTCATACAGCACAGCTTGCGCGTCAGTCCTTGGGCGAGAATCTTCCTCAACTCGTCCCGGCCCAGAAAATCGCCCTTCCCCATCCTCACCGCGAAACCTATACCAGCCTCGTAAGGATTGTACTCAGTGTGGATGTCATTCCCCCACAGTCGGTAGCCTTTTTCCAGCCGCAGCGAATCGAAGGCGCCTCCACCTGCCGCGATGACGCCAAGCGGTCGCCCCACCTCCCACAGAACATCCCACAACCGCAAGCCCTGCTCGGCGGGCGCGTAGATCTCCCAGCCGAGCTCACCCACGTATGAGATGCGCAGCGCCAGTGCGGGAACCTCGGCTATCCGTATAGGCTTTGCGGTCAAGTAGGGGAACCCCTCGTTGCTCACATCCTCCTCACAGACCCGGCTCAGCAAGTCGCGCGCGCGAGGTCCCCACAAGCCGATGCAGCACAGCCCCGACGAAATGTCAGCTACCCCAACCGATCCATCATCCGCTAAATGCGCCTGCATCCAGCCCAGATCGTGAAGTCCCATAGCCCCTCCCGTGACCACCATAAAGCGCTTCTCACCCAGCCGCGTCACGGTCAGGTCGCACTTAATGCCGCCCCGAGGTGTGAGCATAGACGTGTATGTGATAGTCCCGACGGGCTTGTCCATCTGATTGGTCGCAAGGCGCTGGAGCGCAGCGAGCGAGCCTGCTCCGGTCACCTCGAACTTGGCAAAGGGAGTGAGGTCGAACAGGGCTACACGCTCGCGAGTGGCGACGTGCTCTGCTGCAATCGTCGGCGACCATTCTCGCGCCTCCCAGCCAGTTCGCGACGCGCCGGCAACCGTGAGAGAGTCGAGCAGGCCCTCGTTCGCGGCGTACCACTGGGGACGCTCCCATCCCGTGTTCTCAAAGAAGACGGCACCCAATTCCCGTTGCCGCGCATAGAACGGCGTCAGGCGGAGGTTGCGCGGGTTGGCGATCTGCTGGCGCGGGTGGATGATGTCGTACACCTCGCGGTACTGTTGCGCAGCCCGAGCGCGGACGTAGGAGCGGCTGTACGCGTGCGGATGAAAGCGCCTTATGTCGCACTCTCGCAGATCGCTGGTCGGCTCGCCATTTGCGATCCACTCAGCAACCGCCTTGCCGACGCCGCCAGCGTGCGTAATCCAGACGGCCTGCGCCGACCAGAACCCGCGGACTTGAGGCGATTCGCCGAGTACAGGAAATCCATCGGTAGTAAACGAGAAGAGGCCGTTGAACTTGCGCGTCAAGCCCACGCCCTTGAGGCTCGGCAGCACTTCTCCCGCCGCTGCCCTCGCCTTCTCAAAATGGGGCGGCGTGAACGGCATCTCGGCCGGAGCAACCGGCGCTTCCTCGTGGTCTAGAATGTCATTGGCATCCACTAAGAGGGGTTCGTGCTGGTACGAGCCGATGCCGTAGCACTCGCCGACCTGCCGGAAATACATAGCCCCGTCTTGGTGGCGCAAGAACGGCTGCGATATATCCTCGGTCGCACCAGCGAGTTCCCGCAGTGGCGTCGTAACGGCGTAAAGATGTTGCATCGGCGACAGCGGGATGGGCACATCGGCAAGCCCGCCAACCTTTGGAGCCCATATACCGGTAGCAGCGACTACTAAATCCGTCTTGATATCGCCGCGCGTGGTATGGACCGCCGCAATCCGTCCGTCCGCGATAGCAAAGCCGGTAACTTTGACATCACTGTAGAACGTTGCGCCATTCCGTTCCGCCTCTCGCGCCATCGCTTCAGCCGGCCTCGTCGCCTTCGTCTGGATGTCGGAAGGAACGTACAGCGCACCCAGAATTCGGTCGGACAGCATGGGAATTAGACTGCGTGCCTCATCGGCGCTGAGCAGATGGGCTTCCAAGCCCCAACTCATGCCATACCCGGCCTTGCGCTTCAGGTCGGTGAGGCGCTCCTGCGTCCAAGCCACTTCAAGGCTACCTACGCTCTTAGCGCACGGCTCGCCATCGAGTTCCAACTCGCTCCAAAGCTCAACCGTATAGCGCGCAAAGCCCGTCATGGTCTTCGACGGGTTAAGTTGGAAAACGAGGCCCGGGGCGTGCGAGGTCGAGCCGCCGGTCTCAAACAGCGGTCCTTGCTCGACGACGACGATATCCCGCCAGCCGAGTTTCGTCAGATGGTACGCAACGCTGCAACCTACGATGCCCGCGCCAATGATGACGCCCCTAGCTTGCTGCGGCAATGTGGTATCAGACATCTCCTATGTCTCCCGAGTCAGCTCATCGGTTTCGATACGGGCGTTTCCCCTCAGACATCCATCTTCGGCGGCCCATCGTAACCAATGCTCTGCCACCCGGCGACATCGCCGCCCTTGAGGCGATAGGGATGCGGATACAGCTTGAGCGTGCGGTCCGCAAAAGGCAGCGACACCCGCTCGTGTTCCCGATGGGCCGAGCCCACTAAGGCGATGGCCACTTCGAGCGAGTGGCGGTAATCGTCGCCGCTGCTATACGGCTCAGTGCCGTCCCGATGGGCGCGCATCAAGCGCTCGATCGTATAGGTGAAGGCCTCGGCCGGCGGCTGATCTAAAAAGTCGGGATACACCGGAGAAGCAGCCGCGCCAGTCCCCTCGATCAACACGGGCCGCGGGCGCGCCAAGAAGACCTGCCCGCGCTCGCCGGTGACCGAGATAAAGGTCGGCACGCGGCCATCCGGTTCAGGGGCGACGATCTCACAGACGATGCCGCTGCTCAGGCCCAAGCGGCCGTACGCGGGTACATCCCCCTCCTCTATAGGCGTACCTTCCGCCACGTACCCCGGCACCGCCGGCAAGGTGTACCCTTCCACCCATTCCACATCCATCCCAGTGAGGATGCGCAAAGCAGCGATCTGCACGCAACCACCGCCCGACACTTCGGTCGGCAGCCCGCCCGGAATCGCCGCTGAGGTCAGTCGGCCGATGTGCCCCTGCCGCACCCACTCGACCACCTCGGGCATATACGGCGTCGCCCATCCGGCCTGAGCGCAGCCGAACAAGGTGCCGTGTTCCCGGCAGATGCGGATCATTTCGTCGGCCTCGTGCAGTTCGTGAGAAATCGGCTTCTCGCAGGAAACCACCCGCACGCCAGCGCGAGCGCATGCGGTGACACACGGGTAATTCTGGCCTACCGGAACCACGGCGGAGACAATGTCGGGCACTTCGGCCGCGAAAAGACTGTCGAGGTCGTCGTACACCTTTTCCACGCCGTAGCGCTGAGCGATGGCATCCCGCCGCTCTCTAGCGCGATCGACGAGGCCGATAATCTCACAGTTGGGATGAGCGGCGTACGCGCGCGTGTAATAGCGCCCCCACGTGCCGGCCGCACCGACGACGGCCACCCGGTATTGTTCATTAGTCATTGTTAGCCTCCTAATTGACGTGAATAGAGGTCGCAGTTATATTTTTGCGCGGAGAACAAATGATGCAGAACCTACGCGCCGAACGCTACTACTACTATTACACCTCGCTTCATAGACAGGGGTAGTGCGTTCGCTTTATCATCTCAACCGCGTTTACAAGCCCCTGATTACAGGGGCTTTTTTTATGCCCAAAAGGAAACGCAATGAACATCATACCCGATCTTGAATTTCGCGGCTTGATCTACCAAGTCACCGACCTCGACGGCCTCGCCGAACGCCTCGCCGCCGGTCCAATCGTGCTCTACAATGGCTTCGACCCAACCGCCGACAGCCTGACGGTGGGCAACCTCGTGCCGATCCTGCTCCTGCGCCGCTTCCAGCTCGCCGGCCACAAGGTCATCGCCTTGGCTGGCGGTGGCACCGGCCTGATCGGCGACCCCGGCGGCAAAACCGAGGAGCGCCAGCTCAATGCCAGCGACGTCGTGGCCGAGTGGACGCAGAAAGTCAGAGCACAGCTAGAGCGCTTCCTCGAATTCGACGGCCCCAACCCCGCGACCATGGTCGATAACCACGACTGGCTCGGCCAACTCGCGGCCATCGACTTTATGCGCGATGTCGGCAAGCACTTTCCCGTCCCCTACATGCTGGCCAAGGACTCGGTCGCCTCGCGCCTGGAAACGGGCATTTCCTACACCGAGTTCAGCTACATGGCACTACAGGCGTACGACTTTTTGGTCCTCAACGAAAAATACGGCTGCGAGCTGCAGACCGGCGGCTCTGACCAGTGGGGCAACATCACGGCTGGCACCGATCTGATCCGCCGCTCCGCCGGCAGCCGAGCCTTTGGCCTGACCTGCCCGCTAGTAACCAAAGCAGACGGCACCAAGTTCGGCAAGACCGAGGCAGGCACAGTCTGGCTCGACGCCGCGAAGACCTCGCCTTACCAGTTTTACCAGTTCTGGATCAACGCCGAGGACCAGAAGGTCATCGACCACCTGAAAACGTACACCTTCTTAGAGCAGGACGCGATCCTCCAACTCGCCGAGACCGTCCGCGACCAACCCGAACGGCGCGAAGCCCAGCGCACCCTCGCCGCCGAAGCAACGACCATTGTACACGGAGCCGATGCTGCTCGCCGGGCCGAACGCATCTCGCACGCGCTCTTTTACGGGGAGTTTCAAGACCTATCCGAGGAAGAAATCCTCGAAGGCTTTGACGACGTGCCAACGCACGCGATGGGTCAGGAGGAATTAGGATTGGTCGATCTGCTCGTCGCGGCCGGCGTCTCGCCCTCCAAGCGCCAAGCCCGCCAAGACGTGCAAAACGGCTCAATCTACATCAACGGCGAGCGCTGCACGGACATGGCGCGGAACATGCGATGCCAAGAGGGCCTACACGGCAGGTACTTGATAGTGCGCCGAGGTAAGAAGCAGTACACCCTCGTCTGCTAGCTACTCAGGCCGCAAGAGCGCTAAGAATCGCTCAAAATCCTGGGTAAAATCGCGCTGGATGCACACGGCTTTGGCCGCTAAATCCGCCACCTTGTCGGGGTCCAAATCCGCGGTATATGCATGGCGAAACAGATGGCGGAATCGCCGCAATTCATCTAGGTCGGAAGCAGTCTCTGCGGCCAGAAGCGCCGGACGGATGCCCTCTATCTCTAGCTGCATTCGCCTAATCATATCGGCGTGATACCTTGCTTCGTCGATTTGGTTCTCAAAGAATCGCGCTACTTCCTCAAACAACTGCTCAAACGCGCCATAGAGGTTGTGGAGCTGGTACCCCATGCTGTCCACACCTTCGGCACTACGGGCAAACGTACCTAGGCGTTCCTCGATGCGACCGCCGATACGGCTGATGTCCCGGACACGCGCTCGCAACCCCGCTTCGAGAACTGCGAAGGCCCCTTTATCCATACACCTTGATTCCAGACTGAGTAAAGGATTGAGGGGAAGGATGCCGGTCGAGGTCGATTACGTCCACCTCTCTGCCGGTAGCGTCCTCCAGCGCTTTCATTATTTCGAGCACAACAGGCGAGCAACCTGCCACAGCCACGTCAATGTCGGACGACTCCCGCCAGGAATCAGATGACCGCAGCGAGCCCACGATGTACGCGGCCTCGATTCCGAGAGGTTCCCGCAGCTCCAACAGGGTGCGACGAACACAGTCGAGCAACTCGGCTTGCTCGGCCGCCAGCCGCTGGCGTCGCGCTCTTATGGCCTCGTCGAGGATGCTGGTGTCAAACATACTTTCGTCGTTTGGCTTACTCCCACTCCACCGTACCCGGCGGCTTGTGGGTAATGTCGTAGAAGACCGCCTCAATGCCCGCTAACGCCAACAGCCGCTCGCACACGTCGTCCAAAAAGGCCTGCGGCAATGGACAAAAGCGCGCGGTCATAAAGTCGGAAGTCGCAATCGGCCGCAGCACCACGCTTTCTTGTACCCCATCCGACGACAGTGGCAAAAGCACCGTCGGCATCTGGGTCACTTCCTCCATCAGCCCATGGCGCTCCAACGCCTCCATGCTGATGGCATCGGCCCGGCGCAGTAGATCGAGCCGGTCGCGGGTTAAATACCCCGCTTTGATGTTTTGCTGCGGCCGCGGTGTCGGCCCCAGTAGGTAAATCACCCGATTGATCGACGGGAAGTTATTGGTCAGCTCGGTAGAAAGGGCCTCCAGCGTCTTCCACTCTCTCTGGCCAGTGACCACCGCTGGATGAGCGTAGGTCCGCGAATCGCCCTGCACGCCGACGCTGCGCAATGGCAGCACATCGAGCGCCAGCCCGAATGTCGCCGCCACCTTTTGCGCCTCGGCGACCGTCTCAAGCGCCAACCCGGAGTCAGCGTCCTCTGCGTCCGGCCCATCGCTGCACAAAGCCCGCACCGCCAGCCCTGGCCCTGGGAATGGATGCCGCCAGACCAAGTGGTGCGGCAAGCCGAGCGTCTCGCCCAAGGTGCGCGCCTCGTCCTTGTAGAGTTGGTCCAGCGGCTCGACGACCTTGCCCTCGGCCAAGAGCTGATCGATGACGCCGACGCGGTTGTGATGCGTCTTGATAACCGCTGCGTTTTCCGTGCCACCGGACTCAATCGTATCCGTATAGAGCGTCCCCTGGCCCAACAGCCACTCGTCCGGGTCCAGTGCCAGCGCTGCCAGCGCCCGGTCGCGGACGCGGATGAACTCCTCGCCAATCCGCCGCCGCTTTTCCTCTGGATCGGCAATCCCCGCCGTGGCGGCGAGGAATTCCGCGCTGGCATCGACGACTTCCAGATTGTGCAGCCCCGCTCCCTTCATCAGCCGCTCGACCATCGCAGTCTCGCCCTCACGCATAAAGCCGTTGTCAATGTGCAAGCCCAGCACCCGCTCTGCGCCCAAAGCGCGGTTGAGCAGGAGAAACGCCACCGATGAATCGACTCCGCCGCTGACGAACAGAAAGACGTTGCGCCCCTTCGCCTGCTCTTGGAGCCGCTCTATTGTCTCCTCGGTGTAGCGCTCCATCGTCCAGTTCCGCTCTGCGCCACACAGCGCTGCGAAGTTATCGAGGATTTCCATCCCCCGGACGGTATGCGTCACTTCTGGGTGAAACTGCAAGCCGTATATCCTGCGCTCGGCGTCGCCCATCGCCGCCACTGGGCAGTCCTCGGTCGCGCCCAAGACGGCAAACCCAGGCGGCAGGGCCGCGACGTGGTCGCGATGGCTCATCCACACCCGCTCGCGCGCGTCCAATCCAGCCAACACGCCCTCTGCCTTGTGGACGTGCAGATAGGCCGCGCCAAACTCGTGCGTCGCCCCCATCTCGACTTGACCGCCCAAGCGATGGCAGAGCAACTGATGGCCATAGCACAAGCCCAGCATCGGCTTGCCCATCGCCAAAATCTCGGGATTATACGTCGGGGCTTCCGGGTCATAGACACTGGCCGGGCCGCCCGACAGAATCAACCCGTCGGCGTCTTGCAAATCGGCAACCGCGATCTCTGGCGAACGAATCTCGGCATGGACGCGGAGACGGCGAATGCGGTTGGCGATCAGGTGGGCGTACTGCCCGCCGAAGTCGAGGACGACGATGCTCAAAGTTTACACCTGCCCTTTCAAGCTACCCCACGAAATGGGCGCTACATTCGTCTGATCTTCAGTGAGATACAACCCAGCGCCAATGTAATAGGATGCACCCTCAATCTCGATGGGGGCCACGTAGCTTACCTTGGTGGACTCGTCCTCTCCTTCGATCGCCGGATTATCAAAGAGATATTCCGTAAAGCCGCCCCCGGCTTGTGCCGCCGCGATATTCTGCTGTACGATCTTAACGCCATTGCTGTCTTCTGAGTCGATATTATTGACCCCCTCGCGATCAGGTTGGGTCGCGTGGAAGAAGCCCACGCCCTCAAAACTGGTGATGAAGATATAAATCGGCCCATGCCTCCATTCTTCGTCGGTCCTGAAGGTCTCCAAAACGGCCGTCCGCTCCGCTTCGTCTTGTGCAGATTCCAGCAGACTCTTTGCTTCCAGCACGAAATTCTTCAGCGTCTCCCGATCTACCACATCTCTTGCGGCAGCAGCGGCTTTTTCTGCTCCGCCGAGTAGCCCTATCGCAACTAGGATAAACGACAATATTCGGATCATGATTTTCTCCCCATGATTGGTTAATGAGTGGTAAGTAGTACGTAAAGGGGCTTTAAGTATATAGTCAAGACACGTCGGCTCTTTTTGCTTTTAGTAAATGGACTAATAGGACGCGAGCGCACCGCCAGACTATATTTGCTCGCATGACCTCCACACCCACCCCATCCGAACGCCTGCGTCCCGAGCTTGGGCTAATCGGCACCATCGCCCTCGGCTTGGGTTCGATCGTCGGCACCGGCGTCTTCGTCAGCATTGGCATCGGCGCTGGCATCACTGGGCCGGCGGTCCTCGTCGCCATCGCCATCGGGGCGCTGGTCGCCCTTTGCAACGGCCTGTCCAGCGCCCAGTTAGCTGCTAGCCATCCGCTCAGCGGTGGCACGTACCAATACGGCTATGAGTACGCCTCGCCAGCCATCGGCTTTATCGCCGGGTGGATGTTCCTCTGCGCCAAGAGCGCGACTGCGGCCACTGCGGCGATGGGACTGGCTGGCTACCTGCTCAACGCGCTAGATCAGGCCGCATCTATCACCCCGATTGCCCTAGCTGCCGTGCTAGCACTCACCCTCATCTCCCTCCTAGGTATCAACCGCACCAACAAGGTCAACATCGCCATCGTCGCCGCGACGCTTTGCTCGCTGCTCGCCTTCATCGTCGCCGGTACTCCCAGCGCTCTGAGCAACCTGCACCTGACCCCTTTCTTGGGAGAACAAGGCTGGTCGGCCCTATTGCATGCCAGCGCCCTGATGTTCGTCGCCTATACGGGCTACGGTCGCATCGCCACGCTTGGCGAAGAAGTGCGCCAACCCCGCAAGACAATCCCCCGCGCCATCGTCGCCGTGCTGCTGATCTCCATGATGCTCTACATCGGCGTCGGTGCCGTCGCCATAGCCGCCGTAGGCTCGGAGGCATTCTACGCGGCCACCATGGAGAAGGCCGCTCCCCTAAAGATCATCGCCCACACCTTTGACGCGCCCGGCATCTCCTGGCTCCTAGCCTTGGGAGCGATCACCGCTATGGCCGGAGTGCTGCTCAACCTAATCCTCGGTCTGTCGCGAGTCCTGCTGGCCATGGGCCGCCGTGGAGATATGCCCCAAGCGCTTGCCCGTCTCAATCGGGACCAGACCACGCCCTCTATTGCCGTGGTGGTCGTCGGACTGGCCATCGCCGGGCTAGTCCTCGTGGGCAACATCAAGACCACTTGGTCCTTTAGCGCCTTCACGATTTTGGTCTATTACGCCATCACTAACTTCTGCGCCCTGCGCTTGCCAGCCGATCAACGGCTCTACCCCCGGTGGATAGCCATAGTGGGCCTAGTCACCTGTCTGGGATTGGCGTTTTTCGTCGAGCGCACGATCTGGCTCAGCGGCTTGGGGCTGCTCTTGTTCGGCTGGTGTTGGCACCGCGTGGCACAGTATCGCATGGGGAAAGCCTAGGTAGCCAATCAACGCATGGAACGAACGGACGCACTTGTTCGTCTATATGCTTTATAGGTATTGCGACCGTGTCATCCTGAGCGCAGCGCAGCGGAGTCGAAGCATCTCGCTGGACGATGCGCAACGCCAGCCAATCAATGCTTCAGGAGAAGCCCCTATGTCTCGTCTGATCTGGATCGTTCTGCTGACGAGCGGCATCGCCGCTGCGGACCAAGGCCCCTTGGCCCACCGAGGCGACTGGGCGTTGGGCGTGGCCTTGCCTTCTAGCAGCGGAAGTAGCTTCAGTCTATGGAAAATCCGCTCTCCCACCACCTCCGTGGGCTTGGAAGTAGGTGTTTCGTGGAGCTACGCCGATTCCACCCTCAACGCCGATGACCCCGACCCGACCAGCCTCCAAAGACATTACCTATCGCTACAACTGCGTCCTACTATCAAGCACTATCGTCCCCTGCACGACCGAATCGCCCCTTTTACGTACGGCCAAGTCGAAGCCGGTTTTCGGGGCTACAAACAGGACTCTGATCCGCATACGCAGCGCGGCAGCAGCTCAGGCAATATAGGGCTAGCACTGGGGTTAGGAGTCGAATGGTTCCCATTTCAACGTATCAGTTTAGGTGGTCAGACCGGCCTGAGCCTAGGCTACCGCTATAGTCAGTACGATACTAGGGGCTATAATAACAGGTCTAATAAAAATTGGTCCCTGTA
Organism: Gemmatimonadota bacterium; assembly: GCA_026706505.1. The sequence goes on along the minus strand of JAPOYQ010000158.1, from coordinate 9,620 downwards.
CCTAAGAACCTTCCAATCAAAGGTGAAGGCATTGATGTATTTTTGATGAAAGGCGATGCCTCTATTTATCACCCTCTACTTATGAACAATGCGATGCCTTTTTTAACTCTTACTTTGCTGCTAGCCATCCATATAACGGCTTGCGATTATTGGAGCCCAACACAGCCTCCTATACAGCCCTCTGAACCGCCCTATTCTTCTAGGCGTTCGCAACGCATTTTTCTCGACGAAGGTACTCAATTCAATGAGAATAGTCATTTCACTATAGCTCTTCAGAACTGGCCAGCCAGTACTGTAGATGCAATTTATTTTTTACCGATTAACGAGGCCACAGGGTTTGGTCACATAGACCGTTCCGAGGAGAGAACATACGTCTTTGTACGGCCCGCGGCCGGGTCAGCCGTGCTGTGTCGCGACGATGGACAAGCCATTGATGGGTTTCAGCCGAACCCCGCCTTCGCAGAAGTCTGTATTGTTGATGGCCAAATAACCTTGCGCAAGGAGCAAGGCTATTCTTTTAAGGACAATCCCGCTTCTCTAAGGGTTGTATCCACAACAAACGTAAGAACCTACCAACGGTCGGACTTCGATATTCTCTTGAGGACCGGGGTACTTGTCGCTAACGATACTTCGTGGTTTGATGAGAAGGGTTATTTGCGAAACAAGCTCGTGGATTGGCCGGCGAGCGCCGTAGATGTAATCTATCTTGAACTGCTCAACGAGACCACAAATTATGGTCACAGAGACGATCTCGAGCAGAGGATATACATTTTCAGGCGGCCGTCCGCGGCCGGGTCAGCCGTGCTGTGTCGCGACGATGGGCAAGCTATTGATGGGTTCCAGCCGAACCCCGCCTTCGCAGAGGTCTGTATTGCAGATGGCCAAATAACCTTGCGCAAAAAGCAAGACTACTCCTTCAAGGACAATCCCGCCTTTTTATGGGTGGTTCCAGTACCAGAGACTCCAAGGTTAACCGGCGATTAGGTGAGGATGTTCTAAGCTATAGATGAGCCCCGTTTCTTTTGTGGAGAGAGCCATGCTTACTTTCCCTCTGATCGGTATCGTCCTGTTGATAGGTACCGCCGCCGCGGACCAAGACCCCTTGGCCGACCGGGGCAACTGGGCGTTGGGTGTAGCCTTGCCTTCCAGCAGCAAACTCAGCCTCAGCCTGTGGAAAGTACGCTCTCCCGTCACGGCCCTCGGCCTGGAAATAGACGTTTCGTCGTACTACAGCGAGTTCACTTCCGACGACCTCGACAACCCCGACCGGTACGATACCCGATCCCAACATCGTTCTCTAAGGCTGCAACTGCGTCCTACCATAAAGCACTACCGCCCTCTGCACGACCACGTCGCCCCTTTTATTTTTTATCAAGCCCACGCGAATTTTTATTTTCGCAATCACCGATTAGACAGCGCTTCGAGGGCACAACGCACCACAACCGAAACCGATAGCGATCTGGGGATAGCGCTGGGTTTAGGTACCGACTGGTTTCCCTTCCGACGCATCAGCCTAAGTGGCCAGACCGGACTATACCTGAGCTATCGCCACGAAGAATTCCCTAACCGCGAGCGGGAATGGTCCCTCAAGACCTTCCAAACGGAGGTAGCGGCGCTAGTGTATTTTTGACGCCGCTACCTGCTCCCTCACCAGCAACGTCGGCCGCTGCCAGCAAACATCGTCGCGCGCGGGATGCTCGCGGTTGTAGTGGACGCCGCGGCTTTCCAAGCGCTGCCGCGCCGAGCGGGCAATGAGCTGGGCTACAGTCGCCAAGCTGCGTAGCTGGACTAGCTCGGCGTCGAGCTGGTGCTCGCTGTACAAAGCTTCAATTTCTCGCGCCATCCGCTCCGTCTCCTCCTGAGCCTGCGCCAAGCCGCAGTCGCTGCGCACGATCCCCACTTCGTCCCACATCAAGCGCCGCAGCAACTCCCGCCGCTCCTCCAGCGCATCAGGTGCAACAGCATCGCCCGCATGCGTCATCTCGAACCGGCCCTCAGTCACGGGCGCAACTGTCTTGGCATGCTCGACAGCGCGCCGCGCAAAAACCAACCCCTCCAACAGCGAATTACTCGCCAGCCGATTGGCTCCCTGAAACCCACTCATCGCCACCTCGCCAGCCGCGTATAGGCCCTCAATATCCGTCTGGCCATGCGCGTCCGTCCACACCCCACCGCAGCTATAGTGAGCCGCCGGCACCACCGGAATCGGCATCTCAGTCATGTCCACGCCCATTCCCAAACAATGCCGATAGATATTGGGGAATCGGCGGCGGGTCTGGTCGGCATCTTGGCCGGTGACGTCCAAATAGACACACTCGGCACCGCTTTCCTGCATCTGCGCGACAATGGCCCGCGACACCACATCGCGCGTCTGCAACGGGTCGGTAAATGCCGCGCCGCGCTCGTCGATCAGCACGGCACCAAAGCCGCGCAAAGCCTCGGTAATCAGGAACGAGGGCCGCCCCGGATCGTAGAGCATGGTCGGGTGGAACTGCATAAACTCCATGTTGCTCACCCTAGCTCCGGCCCGCCAAGCCATGGCAATCCCATCGCCGGAGGCCACGCGCGGATTGGTCGTATGTAAAAAGACCTGCCCGCAACCACCCGTGGCCAGCAGCGTAACTGATGCTAAGGCGGCGATAGGCGTGGCTGAGTCCAATACCCAAGCCCCGTGGCAACGCCGTTGCTCGTCCACCATTAAGTCTATCGCCAAATGGTGATCGTACAAGGTCACCTGCGGCAGCGCTTGCACGGCCGCGACCAAGGCGCGCGTCACCTCGCGGCCGGTCATGTCGTCCGCATGCACCACCCGAGCATGGGCGTGCCCACCTTCGCGCCCCAATGCCAATACCCCGGGCCGCGCTTCGTTGAACTGCGCGCCAATCGCCAACAGCTCGTCCACCACCTCTGGCCCTTCAGCTACCACCCCTTCGACAACCGCGCGGTCGCACAGGCCCGCGCCCGCCGCAACCGTGTCCTGCGCGTGGCTTGCAACCGAATCGGCTCCATCCATGGCCGCGGCAATGCCGCCTTGCGCGTATTGCGTGTTAGACTCGCGCCGCTCGCGCTTGGTCACCACGGCCACGGACCCGTGCTGAGCGGCCTTGAGGGCAAAGAACAAACCGGCAATCCCGCTGCCGAGAACTAAATAATCCGCCTCGATTTTCATTTGATAAAGATCATTTTTTTGGCGTGGGCGATCGGCCCGATACGCAACACGTAGTAATACATACCACTGGCCACGCGCTCGCCACGTTCGTCGCGGCCATCCCAAGAAGTGCTGTACAACCCTGGGGCTGCCAATCCCTCAACTAAGTGCCGCACTAAGCCGCCGGTCAAGGTGCGAACTTCCAACTCGACCGTAGTCTCGCCGGCGACAATGGGGTCGTTGATCCCGATCTGATAGTCGATCTGCGTACCCACGTTGAACGGGTTGGGATAATTCTGTCCCAAGGCAAAGTTCAACGGTATGCGCGGGTCGAAGTTGAGGAAGGGCTGCCAGTTGACATCGCCGCTGATCCGGGCCTCGATCCAACTCTCGTCCTCATTCCCCCACCAATTGTTAATCGCCTGCAGTGATTGATCAGTTTGGTTGTCGATCAGTTGCTCACCCTCTTGAACGCCGTTCAAGACCAGTCGCGCCGGCACTACGCTCCCTTCCACCCGCAGGGCCAACGCATTGCGGAAGAATTGATTGCGCATAATACGCGGGCGCGCGCTTCTAGACCAAAGACCAACTTCGTGATTGTACAGCGCGTTGTCCTCGATCTCGACCTCCCGCGTCTCCACGCAGTAAATCCCAATTCCACCAGCAAACGAATTGCCCGCCACCTTGCCGCTGGCCCCCCGCCCCAAGACCAAGTTGGCTTCCTCGGGCGCGGACGAGCCGTTATTGTTGAAACGACTGTCGAGCAACGATAAATACCCACCTTCGCGCCAGAGGCCTGCGCGGCCATTGTCGTGCAGCTCGGCTTGGTTTATCCGCATCAAGCCCGAGCCGGCGATCCAAATGCCCACGCCACCCGATTCCTCGACCTGCACGCCATCAAAGAAGATCTCCTCTGCGATGTTTTCTAAGCGAATGCCGTCCTCGCCAGCGTGGCGGATTGCCACATCTTCCAAGGTAATGGTGTGGTCGAGCTTTTTGGCCAATAGCCCATAGCGGGCGTGGTCAATATGGACGCTGCGCAAATAGACCGAGGAGGTTGAGTGCAGCACGATGCCCTGCCAATCTCCGGGCTGCGGGTCGGCTGCCGCCGAGCGAAAAGCGGTTTGCCCATGCCCTGAAACACCGACGATGAAGTCGCCGTACACTATCAACTCCACGCGCGCCGTATCCGCACCCGCAGCCAGCGCATCCGGCCCCACTAGCACCTCCGCACCAGTGCGGACATCGAGATGCCCTTCAGGCAGAACGGTCACGTCGCCGACGATTTCAATGCGGTCCCTCCAGATTTCCATATGGGTAATCGGGCCAGCGCGACGGTGGTCTTGCAGCTTGAGGTCGGCCATCATCCGGTCACCCTCACGGCGGATGCGGGTCACACTAATCCCAGTAGTGGACGCTGGATTGGACGCAGCCCAGAAGTCGGTAAATTGCTCGCCGTCAAACACGTCGGTGGCGTCTCCGAGGTTGCCGCCAAAATCCGTGCGATAGCGGTCGTCGTGCGCCCAAAAGTCGAGGTTGTCGCGGCCGCTGAACGGAGCCGGAGTGCGGCCCAAGGGGAAACCCGCATCCCTAAAAAGCCCATCGGCGCATACTAAGTCCACCTGTTTGATGGCCTCCATATTATTGCCATTGCGATTGGGATTTATGCGCCAGATCAGCAAGCCTTCACCGGGCAGATTGCGCTCGTAGTAGCTGTGCTGGCGGCTGCGGAACTCCACGAGGAAAAAGTGTTCGGCGGGCGCGGGTGCGGGCAGCAAATATACATCGCCGCCAGCGTTGACATCGGCAAAGACCACATCGTCTTGGTCTTCGCTCAGCACTTTGAGCTGTTGGTTGTTTACCCCCAGCCAGCCAAGCTGCCCCAAGCTCCAAGCGCAAAAGGGGTTGGGGCCACTTATCTCGTCCCAGCCTCGGATGCCGTGCGCCATCAAGCCCCAATAGCCAATGCCGCCCGAGTCGTGGTCCGGCTCAGATCCGCGGTCGAGATCGTACAAGTCGGGCAGGCCCAGAAAGTGCCCAAACTCGTGGGCCATGATGCCCACGGCATCGGCGAAATTTTTGCCGCGTTGCACGGAGCCACTTTTCGACTGGACCCGGATGAAGCCACCGTGCAAAGCGCGGTCTTGGCTTACGAAGTCATAGCTCAACCCTAGCCGGGAGACTCCCGTGGCATCTCCGACGATAAAGCCCGGCGGAGCCGAGGCCGAGACGATAAAAATATAATCCACGTATCCATCGTCATCGCCGGAGTTGGGGACTCCGTCGGGGCCGTCGTTGTCGTAGCGGCTAAAATCCACGTCGGCATCAGCAGCCTCTATGATCTCGCGGGCGAAGCGGCCATAACCAGCCTCTTCGTCCACGTACACCTCGGCATTGCTGTTGGCCGCGTACCGGCGGGGCAGCACCTCGCCGGTGAGCTCGAACTGCCCGCGCGACATCTCGCGGTAGAAATGGGTCAGGCTGCCCGGCTGCTCGGCGAAAATCTCCGCCGCAAAAGACGGGGCCTCGCGGCCCAAGCCACCCTCATTGGCAAAGTGCGCGAAGATGGTCAGGGCGTGGATGTGCCCGGTTTGGGGGGCGATGCCTTGCAGGGGGGTCGCGCCGGCCTCGGCGGCGATGACCCAAGCGACGACGAGGGCGTTTTTGGCAGCGGATTTAATCATCAAATTCAGGCGGGAAGCCGGATCAAGTGGCCCGTTTCAACTGATGCCCTCTGTGGAAAGATCGTCTAAGAGAAGCGGTACGGGTGTCGGACCATTCATGGCCGCAGAAGTTATGCCAAACGTTTGATGGATTCGAACAGTGCTTTTATTGGGAGGCATATTTCAACTTATCTGCGCTGCTAATGCTTGTCAATATGACCTCGGGTCCAGTCAATCTGCACGCCTCCGTAGTGCCTCAGCCGCTGGTCGCGCTGGATGCGGTAGCGGCTGCTCAGCCGCCAGCCGCGATAGGCAATCTCCACGAGCGCGTACCCGCGCCAGCCCGTGCCGTAGAGCGGACGAACGCTCACGGCTCCGGGCAGATCCACCTCGTATTCGTATATCCGCGTCCAATACGAGTCCGTGCGGAAGCGGCTCACGTGCAAGGTCAGCCAGCGCGTCTTAAACCGCACGCTGCCCAGCAGGCCCCACTCGGCGCGGGCGGCGCGATGCCAGCGCACCAATTCACTGCGCCAGCGCCAAGTCCCCCGCTCCAAATCCAAACGCCATTTGTGGCTGCGCTCTTGCACCAACCGCCCGTCCGTCCAGTGTGGCCGTAGGCGTCTCTGCCACTGCCCGCGCATTTCCCAGCGGTGGCCCCACCGCTGTCGCAACTCGCCTCCCCAAGTAGCATACGTGACCGGCACCGGTATGAAGTAGGAGCGTGCAGGCCGGCGATACACATCCACGTAACCACGACAGCCACGCCCACTGACCTCAGCAACGACACCCCGTTCGTTTTGCATGGACGAAGTCCCTGGAGCCGCGCCAAAGAAGCTGTGGAACCCCGGCGCGTAGTAGCGGCCCAGCGTCCTCAGCCGCAGACCCCCATGCCGCCCTCGCAGTTCCCCAACTATCCCCCAGTGCCCTACCCCATCGCCAGCCACCTCCAACGCCGCTCGACCTCGATCCCAATCCACGCGCACATCCACAGCCCCCATGCGCTGCTCGTCGCCGACAAAGCCCCAAGGCGTCCGTCCATTCCGGCGCAAGTCGATGTAATGAGAAAAGTCCAAGGCCAGCAGGGTCGTGCCCCACTGCCAATGCTCGCCCCGCCAGTGCAGCCGACCACCACCGGCCCGAATGCCCAGCAGGTCGCGGCCGGCCACTTCGGTCGCGGTCACGTGATAGCCGCTTTCCGGCAGCGACCGCACCTGCCCTTGCTCGTCCAAGCGCCCATCCCGGCGCGTCCAACCCCCGAGCAGCATTCCACTCCACACCCGACCCTCATAGCGCCACGCCGCGCCGCGCAGGGCGTGGTTCTCTCCGCTAGAGCGATACCCCAAGCGGCGACTGTCTCCCGCCGGCATCCTCGGCGCAATACTCCCGCGCCGGTAGCGCCCAAACACCAAGCCCGCACCCGTACCGGCCCGCAGGTCGCCGACGACCCATTCGGATCGCCGCCTCTGCACTGCGTAGTAAAACGTCCTAAAATCGCTCCACCCAGACTCGCCTGGGTCGCGTTCGGCCAAGCCAAAAAACGCCTGTCCGCTAACTGGCGCGACCTCTACCCGCTGATACAACTGCCACCGTTCCCGAGCCGCTTCGGCCCCGCGCACCCGCCACCGCACGGCCGCCGCGTCTAGCCCTCCCAAATCGTCCAACCGCTGCTCCAAATAACCCGCTTCCTCCTCCCCCAAATCCCCCTCGGCCCACATCGGGCCGACCAATATCAACATCCACAGTCGCCACATAGTCCTTCCTCCTTTTTCTCGACTATTGCAACGACCGTGCCATGAGGCTCAGTCAGTGGCGGAAACAGTGGCTAGTGTATCCTTTGATTCCCTATTCTGTTTCCTTTAGGTTACAGTCCCAAGCGGGCAGTCGCCGAGGTGGATTGGGCGTTTCCGTCCCCCAAAGAGACCATACATGAGAACCCTTAAATACACTATTTTGCTCGCCAATGCCCTGCTCATCGCCTGCGGTGACGATGACAATCCCATTGACGGCAGTAGAGATCATACTGGTAATACAGACAGCTATCGACGGGGGAAATTCACCACTGCACAAGAGCACGATGGCGAAGACCATGCGATTGGGAATGCAGAAAACCATTGGCGAGGGATCGGGATTCGGGACGAAAGTAGATGTTCCCCTTATGATCGCAGCGACTATCGCTACTCTCAGTCTGTCGAGGATGACATTATCGAGGAACTCGGCGGCATATACAGTCCTTACACTGGAGAGTGTTTTTCTAGTAAGCAGGAGACGGAAATTGAGCACATAGTTGCACTTTCCGAGGCACATGACAGTGGGCTATGCGAGCCTATTCCCAATATCATGCAGATACGTCGAGACTTTGCTTCCGATCCGCTCAATCTGACGCTTGCCAGCCCTGCATTAAACGGTTCCGATAAGAAGCACTACGACGGGGCCGAATGGATGCCGCCCATGAATAAGTGCTGGTTTGCACAGCGCATCGTCGAAGTGCGGCAAAAGTATGGCCTCACTATTGACCAGCCGGAGGCGGAAGCACTGGAGCGCATACTTTCGGCCTGCTCCTCTGTCGAAATAGAGTTTATTGATTGTGCATCGGCAACTCCGAGTGCCAAAGATTCAGATGCGCTCAACGAGTATGACGTTGACGGCGATGGGCGCATCTCTTGTGCAGAGGCGGAGCACCATAGCATAGCTCCTGTTTGCAGCAGCCACCCAGTTTATCCATTTATAGACGAGGAGGACGACGATGGCATCGTATGTGACGATGAGTATTCCTATCCGCTCGAGTATGATGATGACGGCGATGGGCGCATCTCTTGTGCAGAGGCGCGAAACCACGGTATAGCCCCTGTTTGCAGCAGCCACCCAGTTTATCCGTATATGGACGATCGGGATAACGACGGCGTCGTATGCGAATGAACCATCATCCAGCTCAAATCGTCGCTGGCCGTATTCTATCGGAGTCTGTACCGTTATTTCATCTGAGACTTGGAGAATCGCGATGAAAGAAAGACGCAAGTTACCTCTAAGCCCACCCCCACAAGGAGCACCCCACATGAAACTCACCACCTGTAACGAGTACTTCACCGACTGGCCCATCGAAGAGGTCTTCGACTACGCCGCCGACCTCGGCTACGCCGCCGTCGAAATCGCCCCCTTTACCCTCGCCGACAGTGTCGAAGACATCCCCGCATCGCGCCGCGCCCAAATCCGCGCGGCCGCCGAACGCGCCGGCGTGGAAATCGCCGGCCTGCACTGGCTCTTGGCCAGTCCCGACGGGTTGTACATCACCCATCCCGACCCAGCCATCTACCAGCGCACCTGTGCGTACTTCAAGGAGCTAGTCCAATTTTGCGGCGACCTCGGCGGCCAAGTGATGATCATCGGCTCGCCCATGCAGCGCAACGTGCAGGAAGGATGGGATTACCAAGAGTGCTGGAACCGCATGCGCGGAGCGTTTGAAGACAGCTTGGAGTTGGCCGAGCAGCACGGCGTCTATCTCTGCATAGAGTCGCTGAGCAAGGAGCAGACGAACATTATCACCACCTGTGCGGAAGCGCGCAAAATGATCGCCGAAATCGACCACCCGCACTTCCAAACCATGGTCGATGTGTGCTCCGGCTCAACCGAGGAAATTCCCGTCGCCCAGCTTTTGCGCGACTCCGGCGAGCATCTCTACCACGTCCACGTCAACGACGCCAACAAGCGCGGCCCCGGCTTTGGCAACACCGACTTCGCCAGCGTCATGCGGACGCTCAAGGAACTGGACTACCAGCGCTACGTCTCAGTGGAAGTGTTCGATTTTAACC
>JAPOYQ010000562.1 GCA_026706505.1 Gemmatimonadota bacterium | reverse complement strand
GAAGACACTATCCGTCGAGAAATGCCTAGCTTGCGACAGTCTGCAACCGGTAGAGCTTCGGCACGTATCCAACGCATCGCCAGCTCTTGGTCAGGCGCGTTACCGATCACCAGCACCTTTAATGCTCTGGCAAGATCTGAGGAGGTCTGGAGCAGGTCTCGCTCAAGTCTGGCGGACTCTTCTGCTGTCGCGATCTGTAGATAGGCCTCAGACAACTGCTCTCGATCCAGCTGTAGCGCGAAGCTCTTGTACACGTCCACGAATGAGCGTGGGTTCCGGGGGAACTCACTGTACACAGCGGCTAAGTGGCTTGTTCCCTGCTTGTGTATCTCAGCTGCCTTGTTTGAGATGTAGTGCAGCGTGTGTGTCTTCCCGGCTCCAAACCACGACCAAATCGGGTGTATCGAGGATGCGTTTTGGCGCGAGAGAGTTCGCAACAGCATTTCGACATCGCGATGGAATCGCTCCCTGTCAGCAATGAAGTCGCAAAGGTCCGGCTCGGGAACCACGAAAAACGGCCACCTGCGAAGGCTGAGATGATCGTACATAGTCGGAGTTACGCCGATACACGCGGGAAATGGTGCACAAGGAGATCAGAGTGATGGCACACTCCAAACTCTCGGGCTCGAAGACTCGGCATTTTGCTTGACGTACTCGCGACTGGGATCACCGATTATATTCGCTCAGAGGGTTCGAAGCGAGACAGACGGCACTTCAAGCGGGGCGGCGCTTCCCCACCAACCAGCGATTCGAACCGCTGATCACCGGCAACACCCTCTACCTCTCCGACGCCTGGGCAGCCGGCGACCCTTTCCTGACATGGGCAACTACCGCATCGTACACCGGGGCCCCTACCTCGCGCCGGTGGCGGACTCCTGGAACCCCGCCCACCCGAACTGGCGTCACGGCACCCACGGCGGCGCCGAGGGCCTGACCTTCTGGGACACCGAGGCCCAACTGGTACCGGAAGCCATCGTGGTGGAGGCGGAGCCCATCCGCTACCCCCGAGCCCCGGTGAGTAAAAAGCGCGTTTGGTTCGATGCCCGCACCTTGACGCCCCTCACCATGGTCTCATTCGATCGGCGGGGCGAGATCTTCAAGTCGTTTGACGGCGCCTTCTCGCTCTACGACATCGGCGGCAAGCAGGTGCGCGACGGCGACCACCCCTACTGGTCGTGGACCCGCGTGCACGCCTTTAACGTGCAGACCAACCGCATGACCCGCTTGGAGCAAGTCCGGGAAATCTCCGGCGGCCACCGCATGCGGGTCAACGACCAAAGCCTGTACAACAAGTTCCTCACGGTGTCGGCGCTGCGGCGGTTGGGGGGGCTGAGCTTGCGCCTTGGCACTAAGGGCTGCGATTCCGGTCCAGTCCGCGCCTTGGCCTGACCGCTCAACAAAGCCACAGAGAATCAACGCCCGTTTGCGTGGTGACAAATGCGCAAGTAGTTGAAATTGGTTGCGAGTTGCCCCTACTAATGGTACCTACTTTGACGGTAACCAATCAGCGTTTGAATACCAAACATCTTGTTCATCATAGTGCCGCCAAACCAACCCATCTTCAATGTGAAGCGCGGGGGAGATCCTTGGGCGGTTGAAGTCTATGTAGTCGCTTTGCCTACAGTGGATTTGTGAACGTTTGTCGACATCTACTATGGCAGAGTTCAGTACATCGTCAGGAACGCCCATGCCGTAGACTACAGCCTGTTGGATGGTGTCCAGTACCCTCGTCGGACCAACCACGCCAAAAAAAATGGCGTTGTGCCATCCAAGCTCTTGGTGTCCCTCCCCATGGCTATTGTTCACACTTGGGCGGGAGCCAGTGCTGTACTCGTAGACGGTCGCAGTCTGGTTAGGATTCAGCGATGCGTACTGGCCAACGGAATGGTCAATGAAGCTCGCTAGGTCAGAATAGGCCAGATCAAAACTGTCTTCGTCGAGTTCTATTGTAGGTAGCGGTCCGGTCGGTTTTCTGAATGAAAGAAATCCTGTAACCGATCTCTGGATGGGCGTAGCGTAAGTGGGGTTCTTCTGAACCAATTCGAACAACCTCTTGGAAGCGAGACGAGT
>JAPOYQ010000653.1 GCA_026706505.1 Gemmatimonadota bacterium | reverse complement strand
GTGCGTTTGCAGGTGTTCTCGAACCAGCCGGTCGATCTCTCGACTGGGCGCATCCTTGGGTATCGCGCTTGAAGTGAGCCTGGGCAGCGTCCTGACGCTTGGCGGGTAGTCACACTCGTGAGAAACACCCACCAGCTGATCACCGAGCCCCAACCTGCAGATGATCTCTGTCGCGCTCGGCAACAGCGACGCGATCCTCATAGTGCTTCGGCGTCGTTGGGTACGATATCCGCGAACACGAACCCTCCGCGCTCGATGACCTCCCCAACCTCCACGGAGATGGAACTCGAAAACATCGGACCATGATACGCGAATGTGTGAAATTCTCCTCGTTCTCCGCACGGGTCGACGGTTTCGGGCAATGCCTCCAAGAGCTCATGATCGTATGCACGACCGGCAAAGTCCTCGCCTAGGTGACGCGGGTCGATGCACGTCAGGTATGCCCGGAGGTCGTTCTCGACCATCGTCTTGGCGAGTTCATCCGTCGGCGAACCCCAAAGGGGAAACAGGGGTTCCAGTCCACACGCCGCCATTTTCTCCTCTCGGTAGGCTCGAACGTCCTCCAAGAACAGGTCTCCAAAGGCCACGGCAGTGATCGCCAGTTCCCTGATCGCGCCATTCAGCGCGCTTTGCATCGCCCCTTCGTAGGCCTCATTCGGACACGGCCAAGGCAACGCCACCGTAAGCAGAGGCAGCGCCAGGGCGTTTGCTTGTGCTTCCACGAGCTCTCTGCGTACGGCATGCATGGCCACACGATCCGCCGCTCCATTTAAGGTCGTCAACAAGCCAACGATCTCCACATCCTCCTGCTGACGAAGGACATGAAGTGCCCAGGCGGAATCCTTACCGCTGCTCCAGGACAGCAGGGTCCGGGGCTTAGGCTTGGATGGCATTCTCCGCCTGCCTTGAGTGATGGGCGATGATCGCCTGCAGACCGAACAGGATGGCCGTGAACAAGCCATCGCCGATCAGCGTCACGCCATAATAGGGGAGCCCCCGGACATAGCACTCAATGAATCCTTGGACCGAGTGAGGGAAGGCCACGAGCCACATACCGAAATTTGACAACAGGTAGAAGGTGGTAGCTGACGCGGTCACAGCACCCCCGAACCGAAGGATGGACCTCTGTCGATACAGGAACAACCGCCCCATCAGTGGCGCGGCCGCAAATCCAAGATATACGAAAATCATGACCAGCGGGTCATACAGCCCGGTGATGAGATCCGCAATCAGTAGAGCCGCGATGGGCACAAGCCAAGCGATCCGCGGGTTGCAGTTGGCGCCGGCAAACAGTCCGATCGCACCCACAGGCGTGAAGTTCCAAGCATGTGGGACGAGTCTCGCAAACACGCCAAGTAAGATTAGCAGGTAAGGCATCCGATCTTCCTTTGTGCTCAGTGCTGGGCACGGACACCAATGAAGGTGCCGATGCCGGGTGTGTTAAAACCGAAGACGTCCTCATAATCCTCGTCCAAGAGATTCTCGATTCGACCGAAGAGTGAGACACGTGGACTGATCGCATAGCTCGCAGCCAGATTCACCAGTCGGTAGCTGGCAAGCCGCCGCCGTTCGGATGGTTGAGGAAAGGGTGGAAAGAACAGGTCGTATCGTGTTCCGTTGTACGTGACATTCAAATTGATGTTGGCGTGTCCCACCGCGTGGTTTAGGTTGAGGGATGCCAGGTGTTTGGGGCGCCGTAGCTCAGCGATCTGTTTCCCCGTATCGTCCGGTTGAGTGCTGTCCGTATAGGTATAGGATGCCCTAAGATCCAACGATTCAGTCGGCTGGGCCAACACACTGAACTCGACCCCCTCGCGCTTACTGCGATCAGCCACATTAGCGGCGGTGAACCCAGCTCTTGCGGGGTCGAAGACAAAGCCGTCAATCTCGTCCTCAAGCTGCTCGTTGAAGTAGGTAGTCACGACAGATAGCCGTTCTGTAAGCGGCTGTTCAACACCGATCTCCCAGCCCCGAGAGTGCTCAGGCTCAAGCTGCGGATTACCGACGAAGGTGTCCGGGAAGAAGCCGAACCGCTCAACGAATGTTGGGGACTTATGCCCAGTCCCAACG
>JAPOYQ010000086.1:1058-2073 GCA_026706505.1 Gemmatimonadota bacterium | reverse complement strand
CGTCGTCGTGGAGGCGCCGCCAGACATCATCGGCGTCCGATCCGTCGACGCATCGTTGACCATCGACAAGGCCGTAGAAATGGCGGTTCTTCTCGACGAGGCGAAGATTGTGTTTGCCAAGCCTGCCCCGTCGGATCGTTCGAGCGCTTGCGGCCATACTTTGTCCTCATCATTTCAATGCTGTCAGGATACCAGTTCATGAAGCGAGATCGTCTCCGGCATCAGAAGGCGGCGACGGATCATCGGGCTGATCCCCAGAAACAGGACATTCAGCTGCAGAATCGATCCTGTCTTCGAACAAGTCCATGCACCCGCCAAGCGAAAATCTTCGGAAGGCATTCCAGGACACCAACCGATGCCGGACCCTTGGGAATCGGTGCTCTCCATGAACGTTTTTCGCAATGACGCGGGGCACGTACATTTCTGCCAGGGGCTCAAGAATTCGAGCCTCCGAGAATGGCACTCTCCCCACGGCATTCGATGGTGAGGAGATATCGATAGAGTTTCAGAATCAGTCGCTCCTCATTCTCATCCAGCCAAAGCCGAGCGGCGGGAGTCAGCATCATCGTTCTGCAGGGTTGGTCGGCAATCATCGCTGTCCCGGCCGCATACGCGACGAAGGCGGCGCGCGGCTCGACAGCATCGCCAGGCCCGCATTGGAAGATTCGCATACCATTCACATCGTAGGCCGAGGCTTGACCGCTCGTCAGCAGTTGCAAGCCGCCCTGCCGCTCCCCGATCGAGACGAGTGCCTCGCCGGCATTGTAGTTGCGAGGCTCGAGCCAGTCCCCGAGTTCGTCCACCAGGTCCTCGAACAGAACCTGGCGGTCGAGATGGCGCTCCATGTCACCGGCCACGCGCTCCAACAGCATGTCCCTCCAGCCATTTTCATCGTCCCGGTCCGAACGCCAAGCTGCGAGGAGGATGTCCTCGCAGCGCTCCAGGGCGCGGTCCGCGTTCGGCTCGAACAGCAGGTTGCCGTATACGGGTAAGGGAAGATTGAGCTTTAGTCCGC
>JAPOYQ010000086.1:0-1048 GCA_026706505.1 Gemmatimonadota bacterium | reverse complement strand
CTCTCGAGTTTTTCTGTCGCGGCGCTGAATACAACCCGCACCCCGACAGAGTGGGAGGTGTAAACGAACCTGCACAGGGCGCTGATGGCCGAAAAATCGAAACCCGAGACGGCACCGAAATCCAGCAGGATGCAATCGGGCCGACGGGCGCTGTCCAGGGACTGCTTGAGACGATCGAGCAGGGGGCTCACGCTGCCGAAGAAAATATAACCGCTCAGACGGTAAACCTGTATCCGTTCTCCCTCCGTCCGCAGGATCGCCTGATCGGGAATGGGACGGGTCCTGTTGCTGTGACGCTCACGGGCGGTGAAGCTGGTTTCGATCAATTCCACACGGCTGAGGCGGACAGCGAAGAAGACCATGGTGATCATCATTCCAGCGCCCACTCCCTCAAGAAAACCAAGGGACACGATGGTAATGGCGATTAGGAGAATTATCGCGTATTCCGTCCAAGGCAGCCGCTTGCGGCTCTTCACGATCCACTCGTCAAGCAGGCCGAGGCCGATGAACAACAACGACCCTGCGATGAGCGGCAAGGGGACGATATTCAAGATCGAGTCGCCCAGGAGAACGACAGATCCGATCAATAGGGCGGTCACGATTCCGGTCAGCCGTGTTTTCGCCCCGAACTTGTCGCTGAGTATTGAAAACGTGAATATCAGGCTTCCGCCTGTGCCGGCGCCCAAACCTGCAATTGCGCTCGCCCCACCCGCAGCCCTGAACTCTCTGTTCCACTCCAACTCCACGTTTGCAGACAGTTCAAGGGCGCTCAAATGCACGGCCACGGCGATCAGGGTCACCACCATCAACGACAACACGTTGGGAACCTGTGCCGCCACCGCGGCCCAATCCACATGCGTCAGATCGCCGGGATGGAAGGGAGGCCACAGGCCTCCTTCCGACGTGCCGGCGAACAGCAGGCCCGCCGCTCTGGCCTCATCCCCCGAGAATCCGATGACGGAAAATACCAGATGGTACAGCATGGCAATGAGAAGAAGACTCGCCGGCAAAATGAAGTGGCTGGTCCAGCGTTTCGTGACACAGAATA
>JAPOYQ010000796.1 GCA_026706505.1 Gemmatimonadota bacterium | reverse complement strand
GTTGTGTCCCACAACCACCAGCCAGCCAGACAATAGAAGAACGGCACCAGGACGTAATCGCACCATGCCAACATCCAGCCGAACCGCTCCGAGACGATGTCCCATGTGTAGATCATGCCGTACTCAAATTGGAAGTAGTTCAACACATACAACAGGGTGAATGTCTGGTAGAGAATCATCTGCAGCGTGAGTCCGCCGTGAGTGTCGTACTGCACAACGGCAAATGACACGTTGAACAGCGCGAGTGCTATGAGAGACGGTCGGTAGCTGAACAGCTTTAGGTCAACGCCAAACCAGGAGGGATTGAGCTGACGGCCAAAGAACACTCCTCGCCAGAGTCCCGGTGATTCGCTCTGGCCGCGCGACGCCTGCCAATACAAGACGGCCGACAACGCCCAGGCAAAGATGTTCGCCACAATGAAGAGCTCGGCGAAGTGCGTGTGCAACACCGAGAGCGACAACAAGTCGAAGATATCGCTAAGCACGGCCACGAGCATGACGATCACGAACAGCGCGAGTCCGTTGAGCTTGTAGGTACGAGCCACACCATCGCGATCAGGCCTGCCCACCACCTTGCGGCCGGGCAGCCACCTTGACCCCAGTAGCAAGACGCCGACAAACACGAGGAAGATTGCTGCCGCCTCGAGCAGATGCTGGCCGGAGAACGTCGTCCAGGCCGCAGGGACCTCAGGCATCGATCGAGTTCGCGGCAGCCTCGCGGTCCAGGTATTCCTGCCACTTGCGGACGGTCACCTGCTGGAAGGAACGGACCACCGGATTGACCTCGATCGGAGGAGCATCCCAGTTCGTTTCGTAGCCCGTCTGCTCGGCTTCCACCGCCCAGCGATCCTGGGAAAGCAAGGGGCCGATCAACATCCGGTTCGCGAGCCGCAAGACGGTGGTCATGGCCCAGCGAGGGATGCGGATCGGCACCAGCGGGAGCTTGAGCGACCTGAAGTAGAAGAGGAAGAAGGTGCGCGTCGTCCGCTCATCGATCGGCAGCACAAAGAGCCAGTGCTTGATCTCGTCATCAGTGTTTGATCGCTGGTAGGGATACTCGTAGCAGAGCTCCATGTGGTTTGTGTTGAGACGACTGTGGTCGACGAATTTACCGGAGATGCGTCCGCGACCCACTCTTGTCTCGTACGCGAGATGTACATCGTCATCGATGGTTTCGTGACGCGTGAGGGTCGCACCGTCGAACGGACGATACTGACGATGCAGATAGGCGTGGGAGAAATCGCTCACGTTGTCGATGATGATTGAATGATGTGCGGAGAGGTCGAACCTCAGCGGTACGCACGCCCACCGACCGGGTCCTTCGAGTTCGGGGATCTCCGGAATCTGGCGCTCTGTCGCCTTGACCGGATCACCCGGGAAGATCCAGACCAGCCCGTAGCGGACCTGCACGGGATACGAGCGTACCGACAGTCGCGGTACCTGCTTGCGGCCGAACAGATCGGGGATCTCCGCCACCCGTCCGTCCTCGTCGTACTCCCAGCCGTGGTAGCCGCATACGAGCCGGCAACCCTCCACCTCGCCGAGCGAGAGCTTGATCTGTCGGTGCAAACAGCGATTCTCCATTGCGTGAAAGGAGCCATCCTCCGACCGGAACAGCGCGATTGATTGCTTCCAGAACACCACCTCGGTCACGGTGCCGGGTTTAACCCTTCGAACCTCCTCGACTGCGTACCAGTAATCAGGATTCATGCCCACGGAGCGCGCCTGCTGGCGCAGGTTGTCGGCATCCGCGAGTCCTGGCGGTCCAGTCGGTGGTGACTCTGTATCTACGCTCATGTCAGATAGCCCTCAGCAGTTGCGCTGTTGCCTCGACGTGCCAGTCGACCGGTCATAGCTAGCCACCTGCCGTAACCGCCGTTTCCGGGCGCTTGGCTCGTGGATTCTTGATCGCGTCTCGCTCATAGTGAAACGCGTAGGCGTCCTCAACTGCGCTGCGAATCGTCGTTGGCTGGAAGCCAAGCTCCTCCGTCGCCTTGCTGGTGTCGGCGTGACGACACTGCTGCAGCAGGCGGATCGCGCCGGGGGTGAAGCGCTGCGGATAACTCGGCCAGAAACGGCT
>JAPOYQ010000508.1 GCA_026706505.1 Gemmatimonadota bacterium | reverse complement strand
TTCCGTTTCGGTCATGAGGCAACCCTTTCTCTCACAGATCGTCGCATTTGCGATTTGAGTTTGTTAGTGGGATGTGACAATCATCGGAACGAAATGGTTCGGTAAGCCCGCTGTGGCGTTCTCTGTTTGCTTCGTGATATTGATTCACACCGATGCTCTCTTTTCTATTGCCGATAACTACTGTATTCCCGACGTACGTCGTCTAACCCACTCAAAGTAGGGGGTTAGACGACGTACATCAAAAACTGATTTCTGACCCCGTAGAATTCGCAAGCATTTATTTGTCAATAATCTTAAAATTATGCTAGCATAAGTATTTGTTCATCAATGAGTTATAAAAATTGTCTGAAGTATTGATCACCAAGGCGAACATTAGCCATCGTCTTTCTTTCCCTTCCTTTTAATTGCCAGCAAATCCGCAGGACTCTGAATGCGCCCCAATTCCTTCCGGCTCACGTGTGTGTATACTTCCGTCGTTTTGGAACTGGTATGCCCCAACAACTCCTGAACTGTGCGCTGAGAAACAAAAACAAGGGGATAAAAAGAAAGCCCCTGAAAAATCAGGGGCTTAGAAGATGGTGGGCGATACTAGACTTGAACTAGTGACCTCCTGCATGTCAAGCAGGCGCTCTAGCCAGCTGAGCTAATCGCCCTCGTGTTGTCTAATTGCAGACGGATCAATAATATATCCCAGCATACCAACTGCGTCAAGATTGCGCGAAGAGGAGAGGAAAATGCCCACTATCTACCGAGTTGGACTCATCGGCTGCGGACGCATGGGTGCCACTATCGACGACGAAGTCAAAAGCGGCCCCAATGCCCAGCTTTTTCTGCCGTATTCGCACGCGGCGGCGATCGTCGCCTGCGAGCGGATGGAACTGGTCGCTGTCTGCGACCCAATCGAGGAGAAGGCCGAACGCATTCGCGACCGCTACGGTGCTCAGCGCGCCTATGCCGATTACAGGGAAATGATCGAGCGCGAAAACCTCGACGTGGTCAGCATTGCCACCCGGCCGGGCCCGCACGCCGAACAGGTGATTTTCGCTGCCGAAGCCGGCATCAAAGGCATCTACTGCGAGAAGTCGCTGTGCAACGCCGTGCACGAGATGGATGCCATGCTGCAAGCTTGCATGCCGAGGGGCGTCAAATTCAACTACGGCACGCAGCGGCGCTATGCAGCGCTCTACCGCGATGCACGCGCCATGATCGAGCGCGGCGACATCGGCGAGGTGCAGGCGGTCGTGGCAAACTGCGGGATCAGCGTGGCGCAATGGGGGCACACGCACGCGGCCGACATGATGCTTTTTTTCGCGCTGGACTCGGAGGCGGAATTCGCGCAGGGGACGGTACAGGCAGAGGCCGCGGATTGGGAGGGCGACCGGCTGACCATAGATCCGAGAATCAGCAATGGATACGTGCAGTTCAAAAACGGAATTCACTCGTACTTAGTGGGTGCGCCCGGCTGGGAATTCGAGATCAGCGGCACTGAGGGCTCGCTGCGCACCCTGAGCAATGGGATGGGCTATAGCCTGCGCAAGAAAGACGAGCGCGGAGAATTGCGCCCGGTGGATGCACCCGAAGCTGTCATTGAGAGCGGTACGTTGCGCGGGATGGAAGACATCGTCCGGGCAATCGACGAGGACGGCGATACTCAAGGCAATCTAACGCTCGCCTGTCGCAGC
Organism: Gemmatimonadota bacterium; assembly: GCA_026706505.1. The sequence continues at coordinate 406 of JAPOYQ010000508.1, read as the reverse complement.
CAAGAGCTAATTTTCGCAATCGTCGAGTCGCATCGGCAGGGCGGGGCGCGAGTGGCCTTGCCGCTGGAGAACCGGGCCTTGTCGATTGCGCCAGATCACTACTAGCGCCAATGCAGATCAGCGTTGTCTCCTACGAGAAACATCGCAACCTAGCACTAGAAGCCGCCGAGCAGGAGTATATCAAGCGGCTCTCGCGGCAGGCGCGGGTCGCGCTCTGTCCGCAAAAAGGCAAGGCGCGGGGCGGTCTGCCGGACCGGCTGTTGAAAGGGACGTATGTCGTCGGTCTATACGTGGAGGGAGAGCCGTTCACTTCTGAGCAGTTGGCAAAGCGGCTCCAGCGGCTGATGAACCAAGGCCACTCACATCTAGTGTTGGTAATAGGAGGGGCCGAGGGTATGCCGGCGGG
>JAPOYQ010000186.1 GCA_026706505.1 Gemmatimonadota bacterium | reverse complement strand
GTGGCCACCGCTGCCGTCCTCACGCGAGATGGATGCCTTGGGCATTGAGCTGATAGGAGACCACTCTGCTTTTGGCAAAGGCCGCGTGTTGGCGCAGCTTGTCGAGCCTAGCGCGCAACTCGTCTGCTTGCCCTTCGGCAGCGATGAGGAGGGCAAAGCCGCCGCCGCCGGCCCCGGTGAGGAGCCCACCCTCGGTTAGGTCGGCGATCTGCTGATTCTCGAAAAGGTGTTGCAAGGCGTCGTTGGTAGCCTGGGGGTCGAGAATGCAGCGCAATTGCCAGTAGCGATTGGCCAGCCGCCCGAGATCGGCGTATGCGCCCGCGCGCAGTGCGGTCACCATTTCGTCGTGAATGGCCAGCGACTCGTGGATGGCTCCATAGCGCTGGCCATCCCGCGATAGATAGGCGTCGAGGACGACGTTGAGGCCGCGGGTTGCCGAGCGCGATATCCCCGTGTCGAAGAGAACGACTCGCTCGGTGAACAAGCTCTCGTCCACCTCGGTGAGAAATGTGCGCTCGGGCGCGGGTAGGCCGTCGGTCGGCGGCGCGTAGAAATTCTTGATGGCCGAGGGGCCGCCGCTGGCGCCGCGCGCATCCTGCCAACCGCTGTTGAGGCCGAGGCTTTGTTCGAGCATGAGGCTTTGGTCGTAGAGGCTGGGGTACTCGCACGCGGGCGTGGCGTAGGGGTGGCCGGAGAGGTGGTAGAGCATTTTGAGAATGGCGGCGGACAAGACGCCGCTGGTTCCTAGGCCGGACCCTTGTAGAACCTTACTGCTGGTGGTGATTTCCAAGCCACCGCCGCCGGTGAAGGCGGCGATGTCTTGGATGACGTCTGTGGAATTCGGCCGGACGATGCCCGCGTGTACTAGCCCTTGCTTGACCAACCGCAGGGCTTCGTCGCCGCTGCGGCGGTAGGCAAAGAATAGCTCGCTGACGGTCGCGGCCGAGCTATGTTTGTTCACCTCAAAGTCGGCCTTGAAGCCCCGGGAGCGGGAGCGGAGGATGAGTTGGGGTTCGGGCAGCCTCCTCGCGGTGACTTCCAACGGTGGTTGGGCGCGCTCTTCTGGGTCTTGTTGCAGATTGACGGCGATATTGAGGGTTTTTCCCCCCTGTTCCTTGCTGCGCAGGTGATTGTCCGAGGCATTGGCGCTGGAAATCCCTAGGCGCAGGGGCGATTGGATGCAAAAGGCTTGCTCGTAAGCCGCTTCGGTCATGCGCGGCGCGGCGGCGCGGCCACTGTCGAGGGCGGCCAAGCTGCGCTGGAGATCGATGCTCTGTAGTTGGTTGATCCGCGCCTCGTAGGCTGCGGCCAGTTTGTCGATGTGCTTGGCTTCTTTGAGTTGGACAATGTCTTGGCCGTCGATGCAGCAGGGCGGCAGCGCTCGCCGCCCTGCCCGCGACTCGGCGGCGAGTGTCCGGTAGATGTCGGCCATGATGCGGGCGACGCGCATGCCGCGCAGACAGCGGACCGAGGCATCGCATTCTTCTAGGTAAGCATTGAGGCGTTTGAGCACCTGCAAAAGCGCCTTGGGGGATTCGGGAGGCAAGAGGCGCAGCAATTGGCGGTGGTCGAGATCTACCAAGCCATCGACTAAATCGACGGTTAGCTGCGGCAGCTCTCTGGCGACCTCATCGCCGAAGAGATCCTCCCACTCGCGGGGCGTAGTTGACGCGAGGAGCGCGTCGATGGCCGCAGGGGTCTCTAGGCGGGACAAAAGCGCCCGATTGAAGAGCAGACCGCGAAGGAAGCGGCGCTTTTCCTCGGGTTTGCCGCCGGACTGCGCCGCGTCGAGGATGTGGTCGACGAGCGATTGGACTTCGCGCAAATCAGCAGCTTGTTCGAGGCGTTCGAGGAATGCTTTCATGCGCGTCAGTAGAAGGCGAGGGTGCGCTGCGATTGGCAAAAATTATACGCAAAAAACGCGCGCCACGCATCAGGGAGGGGCGGCATCGCCCATGAGTTCGCCAGCCTCGATTGCGAACTCGAGGTAGTTTTGTCGCGGAGGCAGCGGGCAGATATAAATGGGATTGTACGCGCAGTATGGGTTATAAGCGTTATTGAAGTCAATGACATACATGCCATCGTCCTCCC
>JAPOYQ010000913.1 GCA_026706505.1 Gemmatimonadota bacterium | reverse complement strand
GGGAGCAGACCACGGTCGATTCTCTGTTGATTCAGTTGCCGCAGGCCGTGGAGCCAGACGCGGATACCGAGCGGGTGCAGTTGCGCGTCCAGATAGAGCAAAACCCCACGCTGTTCCGGGCCTTTGTGGCCCGCACCGAGGTGCCCGATCTGTGGCAGGAGGTGCTGCCTACCAGTAGCGTGCCGCGCGCGACGCAAGTTTTTTTCCCGGATGTTCCCAAGTCTGATCGCTTGCTTGCCAACCTCTCGATTGCGCCTCGCATCGCCACCCCCAACGGAGACGGAGTCGGCGACCAAGTCCACATACGCTTCTTGGTCCTGAATGTGGAGGTCGAGCCGGAGGTGTGGATCTATTCGCTGGATGGACGGCGCGTCCGCCGCCTCGACGGGGGCCGCGGAGCAACGGGCTATTTGTTCACTTGGTCGGGCCACGACGATGCGAATCGCCTGAGCCCACCCGGCCTCTACGTGTGCCACATTCGCCTTAAAACGCAACTCGGGGAACAACAAATCAGCCGGACCATTGGCCTCGCTTACTGAGCGCCAGACTTCAGGAGGCACTATGTACAACAAGAGATGGGATGCAATCATCTTGTTGAGCGCGATCTTAGGCGTTTCCGCTGTGGTGGCCCAGCCGCCCAAAGCCTTCAGGGAAATATCCGAACCCGGGGTACATGGCACTCGCATCCACCCGGGTGCGCTGGCTCCCACGCTGAGGAAGTGGTACCTGCCGCAGCAGCTTTACTACGAGTACCGCTGGCGCGGCTGGGAGTACAGCAACTACGCCCGCGAACACTACCAGCGCTACGTGAGCATCCTGCTCGAAGGCACGCGTCAATACGACCCCTTGGGCAACTACATCGCCCGCGGGTGGCGGATCTACGATTGGACCGAGAACAACCCCCAGTCCTTTGGCAGCGAGATATTCAAAAGCCCGCGCTTTGGCCGCTTTTTCAGCAGCTTGGTCATCTCCTCGGCCAGCAAGGGCCAGTTCCACTCGACGCTCACGGTGGGCGACGCCATCCGCACTACTCTGACACCTCTGACGTTTTCCAAGCCCTCTTTTAATGGTTTGCAGTGGGACTTCCTGTCCGACAAGTACGCGGCGACCTTGATCGCGTCGCGGGTCAGCTCGCCTGGCTTTGGCGCAATAACCCAGAGTTCCACCGGCAATACCGCGGTGAGTTCCACGCGGCTGTTGGGCGGTCGGGGGTTGGCACAGGTGGGCGACTTCGGCGAGATCGGCTTTACTTGGGTGAATGCCCATCACGCGGACAGCGAGTTCAACTTGGGCCAGAATTCGCTCAAAGGCGTGCTGACGCGGCCGCAGAACTTGGGCAACGTGGAAGAGGTCATCATCCGCATCTCCGACGATTCGCCCGATTCGCCGGATGAAGGGGCGGTGCTGTTCTTGGAGAGAATCCTGATTGACGGCCAAGTGCAGGAGGGCATTGTGCCGCTGGTGGAAGGAGGCATTCGGGAAGAAGGGGTGCTCAAGGCCAAGGGCACAGACGCCATCTTGCTGACCTACGACATCCGCAATGACTTCCAGCCCACCGAAACGACCCCGAGCTTCAAGGATGTCCAGAAGATGGAATTCGAGCTGATTATGGCCAACGACTACCGGGTGGAAGTCAGCTCCAACAAACAGCTCGACCGGCTCGGCAACGAGGTCTTTCTGCCGGTCTTTCAGGCCGAGCACAATATCACCGACGGGTCGAACCAGCGCTTCCTCCGCTTCGAGTACGGCCTACCCACGGCCACGGAGCTAATTGGCCTTGATTTCAACATCAAGAATCTCAAGGGCTTTGATCTGAGAAGCGAGTACGTGGTCAACCGGCGCTTTCAGCGGTTCCCCAACCAGAATTTCCAACGCATAATAGACGGCAGGTTCCGCAAGCTGCCCCCCACGCGGAAAACGGCCCAAGCCTTTTACCTGACCTCGTCCTATTCGCTGTATCCGTTTTTTGCGTACGGCGAGTCGTTCTACCTAGATCCCGACTACAGCACTACGGCTTTCATGTCCGACGCCGGCGGCAATATCGACTACGGCAATGCCTCCCGGCATTTGTTTGAATTCGTCGATGACAAC
>JAPOYQ010000198.1:10193-20553 GCA_026706505.1 Gemmatimonadota bacterium | reverse complement strand
GTTTCCCCGGCTGCTTGTCCCTTGCCACTAGCTGCAAACGGGAAGCGCCCGACCGTGACGTCGTACCCGGCTTCGCGCGCTTGGCTTTCGCTCAAGCCGACGCTGGCCACTTGCGGATGGCAATAGATGCAGTTGGGCACCTAGCGCGGGTCCAAGGTGGGCCGGTCGCGACCGGCGATAAACTCGACAGCCGCAATCCCTTCCTGTGCGGCCGCGTGCGCCAACAGCGGCGGACCGGCCACATCGCCAATCGCGTAGATACCCTTGGCGCTGGTCTGCATCCGCTCATCAACCACAATTGCGCCGTCGCGGGTGCGGATGCCCAAGGCTTCTAACCCCAATCCCTCGATATTGCCCTGGACCCCAGTGGCAACCAGCACTTGATCTACCCTCCGCGTCTTTTGCTCTTCGCCAACCCGATAGCGCAACGCGACCCCGCGCTTTTGTCTTTTGACCTCCTCGACCCGGGCTCCGGTCACCACTTCGATCCCCTGCCGTGTCAAACTCTCGGCCAGTCCTGCGGCGATCTCTTCGTCTTCGCGCGGCAACACCTGAGGCAGGGCTTCCAAAAGCAGCACCTTGCTGCCAAAGGCGCGATAGAAATAGGCGAATTCTACGCCAATAGCCCCGGCCCCGATGATGGCAAGGGAAGCGGGCTGCTCGGCGACGATCATGGCCTCGCGGCTGGCGATGATCCGCTCGCCGTCGAATTCTACGCCCGGGATGGATTTGGGGCGGGCACCAGTAGCCAGCACCACCTGTGCGGCGTCCAGTTCAGCCACGACTTCGCCCCCGGCGTCCTCAACCGCGACTTGGCGGCTGGGCGTCAACCGGCCCCTGCCGGCGCACACCTCGACTTGATTCTTCTGCATCAGATAGGCCACGCCTTTGGACAACTGCGCTGCTACCTCGCGGCTCCGGCCAATGACCGCATCCCAATCCACGACCGGCTTCTCAACGCGCAAGCCGAACTCCTCGGCGCGCAAGAAAAGCTGGTACACTTCGGCTTGTTTGAGCAGAGCCTTGGTGGGAATGCAGCCCCAATTGAGACAGGTGCCGCCCAACTCAGCGTCTTCGATCAGTGCGGTTTTTAACCCCAACTGCCGCGCGCGAATGGCGGCTGAATACCCACCTGGGCCGCCGCCGATAACTGCCACATCATACGCTGCCATATTGCATTTTCTCTCTAAGGTTCAGATAAAGGAAGCTCTTAATCTAAAGGCAATCACTTTGGGCACAAATAGGATCGGGCAGAGGACCGTGAATACCCCTCGATTGCCTTTACTCGCGCCATGTTTTATCGTAGCCAAACTAGCGGCACCCCCTAAATAAAGGCAAATCCGGTGTTACAACAGCAATCCAATCCCGCGCAAACCGTGACCATTTTTACCGACGGTGCCTGTTCGTTCAACCCAGGACCGGGCGGCTGGGCAGCGCGGCTGCTCTACGGCGATGGCCGCGTCGTGGAATTGGGCGGCTTTGTCCCGGAGACGACCAACAATCGCATGGAGTTGCAAGCGGCCATCGAAGGTCTCCGCGCCGTCCCATCCGACGCCGCTATTACGCTCGTCACGGACAGCGAGTACCTGCGCAAGGGCATTACCGAGTGGATTCACGGCTGGAAGAAGCGGGGCTGGCGCACGGCTGCCAAAAAGCCCGTGCTCAACCAAGACCTGTGGCGCACTCTCGACCAACTCAATACGCCCTTCATTCAGTGGCAGTACACCCAAGGCCACGCCGGTGACCCAGACAACGAGCGCTGCGACCAGATCGCCCAAGCATTTTCGCGCGGGGAGACGCCAGACCTAAACGACGCTTGACCCGACCACTACCGAAAGGATTGACCATGCTCTACAGCCTGCTCTTCGCCCTCGCCTGCGCTGTCTCTGTCAGCGCCCAAGAGAACACCCGCTTCCAAGCTGTGCCTGATGAGCTACCCACCTACCAAGTCCTCCGCACCGATCAGGGGATCCAAGTCGATGGCCGCTTAGACGAGGCGGACTGGCAGCGCGCCGCGCCCATTGCCTTTGTAATGCCTTGGAGTGACCTCGAAAAAGAGGAACCGCAATCCACGACGGCCCGCTTGCTGTGGGACGACGACAACCTCTACATCATCTACGAGTGCGTCGATCCGTATCTGCATTCAGAAGTAACCGAGCACGACGGAGCGGTGTACCAAGAGGACGCCGTTGAAATTTTCGCCACCCCCAACATGGAAGTCCCCGGCAACTACTATGGCTATGAGATGAACATCAACGGCACCCTGCTCGACTACATCGCCTTCCGCGGCGGCAAGGAGCGCACCAAGGCCATTCACCCGTCCTGGCAGAGCGAGGGCGTGGTCATTGCCACGACCTACGACGGCACGCTCAACGACCACTCGGACACCGATCAAAGCTGGATCCTCGAAATCTCCATTCCCCACGACAACTTCCGCCATTTGGGTGGGCAAATCCCGCCCCAAGACGGCGACCAATGGCGCGCCGGACTCAACCGCACCAAGGGCTACCAAGGCCAATTTGGCCTGTGGTCCGATACCGGCACGCCTAGAGCCGACTTCCACCGCGCCAACCGTTTCGGCATCCTCACCTTTTCGTCGGCCATCGTCGGCCGCTGAAGGGCTTCGGAAGCGAGAAACGGAGAAAGCAACTTTTTCGTGGTTGCGCGGCACATGCGACAGATGATCTCAAGTATGAAGACTTGGGCCGTGAGGCTTAAAGGCTGGCGCGGTAAAAGGCAACGGCTGTGGCTGCGCCTGCTGAGCTATTACATTGCCTTGGGGTTGGTGCCCGTGTTGCTAGTTGATCTCTTCATGTTGAACACGGCCCGCGATGCAATAGAAGAGGCCGTGCTGGACAGCCGCCGCGAAATGGCGCACCGCACGGCCGAGGAAATCGCCCACATCTTTTCCTTAATTGTCTACGATTTGGAACGCCTCGCACGCACTGTGGGAAGCGAGCCGCAGGATTGGCGCACTTTGCTCAAAGAGGCCGGACGCGAATCCAGCGAAGTGGAGACGCTCTACCTAATAGACGCCCAAAACCAAATACAGGCCGCGAGCGCGTCGCTTGCTCTGCCCGCTTCCTACGACTGGGACGCGACCTGGGCGAAGATAGCAGCAAACAGTCTATACGTCGTCCTGATCGAAGAATTTAAGGAGACGCCCAAGCTCTTTGTCGCGCTGCCAGTGAAGCGAGACGGCCAGCCGCCCCAACAAGCCCTAATAGCTCGCCTCGACTTTCACCGAGTCTGGCAAAGGATAAACCTCGTCCGCATCGGCAAAACCGGCTACGCGACTTTACTCCACGCCGACGATGGTCACTATCTGGCACGGCCCGTGCGTCAATTCTTCTACACGTGGATCCGCCACCCGCGCATAGAGGCCATGCGCGGGCCAGCGGGAACCCTCTCGTGGCGCGATGTGGGGGGCATGAAGTGGGTCACGGGCTTTGCTTCCGTGAGCGATTGGGACTGGATAGTCGCCATTGAACAGCGCGCAGACGAGGCGTATGCCCCGTACACGATCGTGCTGTATTCCATTTATGCGATTATCGGGGTCTTTGTCCTAGGGGCGCTGCTTTTGGGCGGGCTGACGCAGAACTCAGTCGTCGCACCCCTCGTCTTGCTTACGCACGCTGTGCGTCGCCGCCGGGACGGCTATCCCCTCATAGGAACACCCGTAACGCGCCGAGACGAGATCGGCGAACTAGCCGATGCTTTTGTCGAGATGGACCAAACGCTGGCCGAGCGCCAGCGGGACTTGGAAAGCACCTTAGACTTGCAGCGCCATCTGATCGAGGACAACCCCCTCGCCATTGCTGTATTCGATGCCGACTACCGCATCGTGCAGAGCAACAAAGCGTGGGGCAGCTTGCTTCTGCCGGAGCAGTCCGCCGAATTGAGCGCGACCCACGCCGGGACCCAAATACTCGCTTGGCTAAAGGCCCATCCGAATCTGCAAGTAGTTGATGACCTCGCAATTGAGGACGCCGAGGGCGTTATGCGTTACTGGGATCTGCACAAGGCCGAGCTGAGCCAAGGCCATCACGGCAAGGTCTTGCTAGTTGTCGAGGACCGGACTCAGCAGCACCTGCTCGAACTACACTACATGCAGGCCGAAAAACTATCGGCGCTCGGGGAGGTGGCTGCCGGCGTAGCGCACGAAATCAAAAACCCCCTCGCCATTGTGCAGAACACTTGCGACCTGCTACCTCGGCTAGGTCCCGAAGAAGAAAAGGAACGCGACGAAACCTTGCGCATGATGCGCGAGGCCATCCGCCGCATAGACGAGCGCGTCGGCAGCCTGCTCGACTTCGCACGACCGGCCCAGCACCTAGTCGAGCAGATAGATGCAGCCGAAGTGTTGAGGCAACTGCTCGACTTGGAGACCAAACACGCCGAGCACTTGGGTATCTCGATTGAGCAACAGTTTGAGCCGGTGCCGCCCGTGCTCATAAACCGCGACATGCTCAAGGACATCTACATCAATATCATCCGCAACGCCTTCCAAGCCATGCCCCAAGGCGGCCGCCTACAAGTGAGCGCCCGCCCCGAGCAGGAGGGCGTTGCAATAGAAATCTGCGATACCGGCACTGGCATTGATCCAACCCAACTCTCCCGCATATTTGAGCCATTCTTTTCTACCAAAGCTCCGGGGGAGGGCACGGGTTTGGGGCTGGCCATCGCCCAGCGTCAGTTGCGAGAAATCGGCGGCCACATAGAAGTTACAAGCCACGTTGGCAAAGGCACTTGCTTCGCGCTCTTGCTGCCTTACAATAAAGGGGAAAAGGCATAGATATGGCCCAATACGACGGCAAAATACTCATGATTGACGACGAGCAGGACCTGTTGAAGCTGTCGAGCAGCATCTTGCGACGCGAGGGCTTGGTGGTGGAAACCCGCTCAGACGCACGCGAGGCTCTCGCACTTCTGAGAGAAGAATCATTTGACATCATCCTGCTCGACTTACACATGCCCGAGATGAGCGGCCTCGAATTTCTACGGCAACTCAACGTGCGCGAGCGGCCCGAGGAAGTGCTAATCTTAACGGCGTATGCGGATCTCCAAAGCGCAGTAGAGACCGTCAAGCTGGGCGCGTATGGGTATCTGGCCAAGCCATTTAACGCCGAAGAAATCCTCAGCCACATCAGCAATATCCGCGAGCTGCAAAAGCTCCGGGCCGAAAACGAGCGTCTGCGCCAGGCACAAGGCACGGGGCTGGGCATGGTCGGCGAGACTGAGCAGATGCGGCAAATCTACCGGCTGGTTCAAGACGTGGCTCCCACCCCTCTACCGGTGCTAATCTGCGGCGAGAGCGGCACCGGTAAGGAACTCGTCGCCGCGGCCATCCACCGCGCCAGCGACCGCGCGGCCGGTCCCTTTGTGCGTTGCAACTGCGCGGCCTTGAACCCAGGCGTCCTAGAGAGCGAATTGTTCGGGCACGAAAAAGGCGCTTTCACCAGCGCAGTGCGCGACCGCAAAGGGCGTTTTATGGAGGCCGACGGCGGCACTCTGTTCCTCGACGAAATCGGCGACATGGAGGTGGGACTGCAAACCCGGCTGTTGCGCGTGTTGCAGGAAGGGGAATTTGAGATGGTGGGATCGACGGAGACCCACAAGGTAGATGTGCGCGTCCTTTCAGCAACCAACCGCAATTTGACGCAGGCCGTAGCCGAAGGTCAGTTCCGCGAGGATTTGTTCTACCGGCTCAACGCAGTCACTATCGAGGTCCCGCCGCTGCGCCAGCGTAAAAGCGACATTCCTTTGTTCTGCCACTTTTTCATCGACCGCCTTAACGACCGCTTCAACAAACAGATACAGGGGGTCAGCAAGAAAGCCCTAGAGTACCTCGAAGCCTACGACTGGCCGGGCAATGTGCGCGAAATGGAGAACGCGATCATGCGCGCCATAGCCCTCGCCAAGGGGCGGGAAATCGAGGTGGAGGACCTACCTGCTACTATCGTAGAGAACACGGGCCGTCATAATGAGCCAGTAGCAGAAGAAGCGGAAGCCATAGAGCAGCCCGACGCGCTCTTCCACGCGGCGCGCCAGCGTTTTGAGGAGCAGTTCATCCGCGACGCCCTCGAGAAAACAGGCGGCAACATCAGCCACGCCGCTCAGCAGATCCAATTGGGACGACGCAACTTACAGCGCAAGATCAAGCAGTTCAACATAGATGTGAGTCAATACAGCCGCCGGCCCTGAAGGCGATCATCCCCGCCCATCAGTCTGCGATTTCCCACCCCTGATTCCGCATCAACCAACGTCGGCAAACGCTCCCTCAACAGGCGTCGGCACCCTTCCGCTGAACAGGGCCTGCCTACTGAATTCGTGCGACGATTAGTCGCATGAGTGTGATAACTAGACGCATTTGTGCGATATATTGTCGCACTCTTAGAGCCTTAAGAGAGCATCAAAAGGAAGCTGAGAAAAAGACGAAAAGTTTTGTTTATCTTTTAAGGTGCTGTTTATCAAGCATTTATAATTTATAAACCAAAACTTCGGCGCGATTATCGCCCGCTGACCACTCATTGGCATGAAGCTTGCTTATTACAGAAGCAACAACCTACAAATAGAAAGGAGGTAATGCTTATGAGTCACGTCGTCTCAACAGGCTTGGGACTTGAGATCCCTAGCGACCAGTTCCTCACCTCGGAGCCCACCTCCGAGAGAACCAACAAATCTAAATAAAGGAGCTCATCATGAAGACGCGTATAATCCGAATAACCATTGGCCTTACGGCCTTAGTCACCAGTTTCTTGCCGCAGAAGGCGCAGGCGGTCTCCTGCACCATCATATGCCCGTTTGGCACCTGCACTATCTCTGGCCCTGACGGGACGACAGTCTATTGCGGGTGCGTGAACGGATATCCGATCTGCGAATCATCCTAATGAGGCTTCGGGGGCGAGTGGACTAACAATCACTCGCCCCTGCCCTTATTTATTGCTGCTACCCAACCCATTAACAAATAAGGATAAGACTATGAAACCTTTAGTCATTCGCATCCTGTATCTTCTTTTGATTGCCGTCTCCGGCGCAGCCGCTATCGAGCCCAAGCCCCAATACGGCGGCTTTTCCCCCGATGCCGACGGCCACCAGGCCTATCTCGACTACATCAACGGCTTGGAGATGATCAAGGTCGAGGCTGGGGCCGAGTTACAGCAGGCTGTCGAAGCCATCTCCATCGAGCCGGGAGTCCCCATCACCCTTGAGCAAGAAGCTGACCTGCGAGCCTGGCTCTACGACTTTCTCGTTGCCTTTTCCGTCTCCGGCAGCGACAGCCTCGCCGCTGAGTTTTACTTGCGCGAAGGAGTCAATAACCCCGACGGAATACAGAAGATCAAAGCGCAATTTGCAGCCTTTGAAAGCGGCCCCGCAGCCGCCCAGCTAAAGTCAATGGGAAAAGAGATTCCCGAACAGCCTGTTGACGATACGCCCTTTGCCCTCTTCAAAGCCATGCATAGGTTCGGCCTCAACATGAAGGGCCGCGATTACCTCTTCGGCAACGCCTCCTTCTCCGACAGCTCGTACAGAATATTTGAACTGCAAGGAGTATATGAGAGCTATGCGAACTACGCCGCGACCCATGGCCTGCTCCCTACAGGGGGCCATATGGGGTGGTCCCCCAAGCTGAGCAAAGAAATTGAAGAAGGGCTAAAAGCGGGAGAGCAGTGGGTAGCTGCTGAGTTCATGTTCATCGCCGAAGAGCCTGAAGATTTCGCCGACTTTGAAAAGGGGCCGATGCGCCACCCATTTTTCGTGCGACTCGTCTGGAGTCCAGAGAAAGATATGTGGCGTCTTGTAGAAGCCTTCGTGCCTAATAACGCGCCGGTTCTTTTTTTGTTTATGTCTACATAACCTAGCCTTGTAGCCAACGCGATTGAAGCGGACTCCAAGCTAGCTTGGAGTCCGCTTCAATCAACCTAGGAGCTGCACCATGATAGGCATTGTATTTAAAAAAGAGATGCTCAGCCATCTGCTTAGTCAGCGCTTCGCCGCTTGCACCGTCCTCGCTGTGGTGCTCATTATCGCCAACGGCGTACTCACTACTCAGACCTATGTCCACAAAAAGGCCAGTTACCTCAAACAGCGCACCACTGAGGACAACAAACTGCACGAAATCACCTATTATTCGGCCCTAGGTAGCGACGAGTTAAGCACAATCAATGAGACCATACCCAAGGCGGCCCCGCGTGCCCTACGGCTGCCGCGCCCTCTACAAGTGTTCGCCCAAGGGGCTGAACGACAGTTGGGACAGGCCGTCAAAGTCCTGCTCTTCGAGGTGCCCTATCAAGCCGAGGAGGTCTCCCCTTTCCAGTCAAGCAATCCCTACCTCGCCATCTTTGCCTTCTTCGACATGGTGTACATCTTCCAACTCGTACTCGGCTTGCTGGCCATCCTCATCGCCAGTGAAGCCATCTCCGGCGAGAAGGAAGACGGCACCCTGCGGCTGATGCTGACGACCAACGTCAGCCGCGCCCAAGTTCTCGTTGGCAAGATACTCGCTGGCCTGACGACGCTGGCCATTCCGACGGCCTTGGGTTTCATCCTCCTGACGATCTTGCTATTGGGCACAGAGAATATCGAAATCGGGACCAGCGAGTGGGTTCGCATGGGCTTGCTATTCGCGCTGTCATTGCTGTATCTGTTAGTGTTCTACCTGATTGGGCTGGCGATCTCGTGCGCCACGCACCGCTCGGCAACCAGCTTGATTTACGCGCTGTTTACGTGGGCATTGCTGGCAATTGTGTTGCCCAATAGCATCTCAGCCTTGCTCAACGAGCAGGCTAACATGGGCGAAAAGCACGCCGAAGCCCACCACAAAGCCGCGCAAGTGTGGAAGGAGTTCGATCAGGAGGTTACGGATCTCGTTCGGGCGCACGGCCAGACCCGATACTTTCCCACAGATATGGTCAAGCGGCTCCCGCCGACGCAAGAACGCGGAACTTTATCCGTTATTGGAGGAACTGAAAGCTACTCTACAAGAGGCGAGCAGACTCCCTCCATCTATTTATCTAACGTCGTCGATTCGCCCCAGCTAAAGGAATTCCAAGACATCGTCCGCACCGGCGAGCGGTTGCGCCTGAAGTACGCCCAGCGCGCCTGGAATGAGAAGTCCCCTCTACTTGAAGGCTTCCCCCACCGCATCCAACGATGGAACGATCAATTCCAACGCCTCCTACCCGCTGGCGCGTATGCTCAAGCCGCCAGCGTCCTCGCCGGCACCAGCCGACGCGAATACTACGACTTTATCGACCAAGTCCGTGCCTATCGCGGTCAGATTATCGCCTTTCTCGAAGACCGCGATGCGTTTGGTACCCGAGAGTGGTTCAACGACGACGCAGGCTGGCGTGCCGACCTGCGCGATCTGCCGAGGTTTCACGAGCGTGGCTGGACCGTTGCCAAGGGCTTGTACTACGCCTTGCCGGCTCTAACCTCCCTGTTGCTCTATGCGGCCGTGCTCTTTATCCTCGCCAACCGGCTCTTCGCACGCTACGACGCCATGTGAGGAAATCCCTTCCAAAGAAAGAAGCATCATCATGTTAGCAGCTATTGTAAAACGCGAACTGATTGACTACCTCATCAGCCTGCGCTTCGGCTTGGCCCTCGTGCTAACGGTGGGACTCATGGTGCTCAACGCCCTCGGCTTTGTCGGCGGCTCCTACGAGTTCCGGCGCGACCACTATCTTCAGCAAGTTCAAGCCGAGCAAGAGATCGGGCGCAGCGACGCCCAACGGGGCCTGTGGAAGTTGATCCTCCATTCTGGACAGGAGCACATCTATAAGAAACCCAGTGCCCTCATGTTCTGCGCCACCGGTGCCAACGACGCCCTGCCCGAGCGCCTCTGGACACAGAGCTTTGAAAGTACCTACGGTAGCACCACATTCTACGATCCCTTTGTACTCATCTACTGGGACATCATCGACATCTGGGCTCCCAAGGCCAACCAACTGCTGGAGACTCAAAACATCGACTGGGTCTTTATCATCGGCGGCCTGCTCAGCCTCATGGCCTTGTTGTTTACCTTCGACGCCTTCATCGGCGAAAAAGAGCGCGGCACCCTCAAGCTGGTCATGGCTCAAAGCCTGCCGCGCCACACCCTGCTGTTGGGCAAATTCCTCGGCGCAATGCTGGCCCTCGCCATCATGTTGAGCCTCGCCATCGTCGTCAACTTACTCATCGTCCTCGCGCTGTCGCAGGTGAACTTGGGTCTCGTCGAAGCCAGTCGTTTGGTCGGCATGGTCGGCTTATCGCTGCTGTATCTGGCCTGCTTTGTCTCATTGGGGCTGTGGGTGTCGATACGGAGTAGCACCACGCGCTCCAGTCTGGTGGGCGTATTGTTGCTGTGGACTTGCGGGGT
>JAPOYQ010000198.1:0-10183 GCA_026706505.1 Gemmatimonadota bacterium | reverse complement strand
CTTGGCCGCCCGCGTATTGGTCGGCGAATTCGAGGAGGAGCTAGTGCTGGGGGTGGGTTTCTCAAACAATGACACGCCAGCTCACCAGAAACTTCTTAAGCTTAAGAGAGGATTGGATAACCGCGATCTGAGAAAACCCGAAAAAGTGCGCCAGTTGGCTGATGCCCAACGCGCCGTGCGCCAGTTTCAGCAAGACCGGGAAGACCGCTTTTTAGCCCACAGCCTCGGCGAGGTCGAAAACGCCCGCCACATCGTGCGCCTGTCGCCGATGGGCTGTTTTCAGTACGGCATGGAGGCCCTAGCCGGCACTGGGCTAGCGCGCCACCGCAGCTTTGTCGATCAGGTGCGGACCTACGTCCAGCAGTTTGAGCAGACCATGCTAAACCTCGACCGCGACGATCCCAAAAGCATGCACATCCACCTCGTCGCCCAAGGGCTGTCGCGACAAAAGATCAACCCCGACACCTTGCCGGTCTTTACCGAGGATCTATCGGCCACTACCTTGCTGCGGCACGCTGTCGTCGATGTAATCGGCCTATTCTTCTTCGCCCTTTTCACCTACATGCTGGCCTATCGGTCATGGCTGCGGGCCAGTATTGTCTAAAACGGTGCCCCCCTAATCACTACGACAAGCCATCGGACCAAAGCAGGTAGCCCATGACCGGGCTACCCGTTTCCCTGCCCCTCCGCCTACACCAGCCACTAACCCGCATCCAAAACGCGGTGCAGACATTCTCTTCTGTGATTCCGTCCGTTCTGCACCAATCAACCATGCGATGATTGGTCGCATGGACGCGATAATTCGACGCATCTATGCGATACATTATCGCACTCTCATAAGGTCAAGCGGTTGCGGCAACAGGCTCGGCAAAATTTTCGTTAATTTCACAATCCCTTATCCGACAAATAGTTAGATCAATTTCAGCGACCCGTTCGCCAGCCACTACCCCACGGCGGGCACGACATTTGCAAATAGTGCTAGCAGAAGCAATTTCCTGAACCCCTTGGTGAAAGCAGAACGCCATGCTAGCACAATTCAACAAAAAGCTGTGGGATTGGTTGACCGTTTGGAACGTCTTTCTGGCCAAAATGGAGAGGGATGCGGCCCTCCAGCGCAACGAGCATCGCCTCCTCATCTTCTTTCACGGCTACAGTTTGGCCCACGTGATTCGCCCGCTCGTGGTAGCACGCGCACTGCGCCAGCGCGGGTACGAGGTCATCTTCGCCGGGCGGGGGCCGCACGCCCAACGCATTGCGGCCGAAGGCTTCCCGCTCTGCGACGTCGAAACCATGCCGCAACAGCGCATGGACGAGCATCTAGCGCGGGGCGTGTACGAGTATTACGACGACGAGTGGATCAGGCGCTGTGTCGAAGCCGAGCAAGCTCTCGTGCGCCAAGTGCAGCCTTCCTTGCTAATCGCTGACTTGCGACCCACGTTGCGGCTAACGGCTGCTTTGGAGGGCATCGACATCGCCTTTATAGACGCAGCTTACAATCTGCCCACCTACTCCAGCGCCATACGCCTGCCTGATTACTTCCCGGTGCAGACCGGCTGCTTTGACGAATACCTAACTCAGAACTTCGCCGAGCAGCAGCCCCACCGTAGCGCGTTCCTGATGGCTGATGTGCCTCAGTTCCATCCGTCCGCCGGGCCGGTGCCCCCCTCCCATCACTACGTCGGCCCGCTTATCGAAGACGAACCCATAGCAGATGATCCGCCCGCGGCCCTATCCGACGAGGGCTGGAATACCTCGCTGCCCCTCATCTACTTCAATGCCGGTAGCACGGGCGTAGATGACCGCTTTTTGCCCGCTGTCCTACGGGCCTTGGCCCCCTTGCCCTACCGCCTGCTGGTAACCACGGCGGGTCGCTATGCGGTAGAAGCACCCTCGGCCAATGTGCGGATCGTCGATTACCTACCCGCCCGCTTGGCCATGGGTCAAGCCGCGCTCTTTATCGGCATTGGCGGCATTGGCTCCATCTACCATGCGCTGGCCGAGGGCGTGCCGATCATAGGGGCACCCGAACACCTCGATCAAGAGTACCACCTCAACCGAGTGCGAGACCTCGGGCTGGGCCTGAAATTATCGCGCCAGCGCTTTGCCCAAGCGAAAAACCTAGCCGAGCAGGTGCGCTACCTATTCGACCACTACGAAGAATTCAGCACCCGCTGTGCCGCCTTTGCCAGCCACATATCCGCCTATAAAGGTGGGAACATCGCCGCGGATGTAATTGACGGGTTGATCTATCACAACGACTCGATTAAGCAGGACAACATGGTGTCAGAAGATGAATTCATCCGCCATCTCTACCCCCTGACCGCAACCTCTTCCCTACCGACCCTCCGCGCTCTGCTCGCCGAAGCGCGCCAGCGGGGCATACCCTACGTTCAGCGGGGGCGGTTGGTGTGGTACGATAAGCGGACCTCGTGGAACTGGCTCTACGACCACGAGCCGCGCTTCTTTGAGTTGGATTATCGGATACGGGAACAAATGCGGGCTCCTTTTCTCGCGCATTGCAACGGCAAGCTAAAGGCCCGCCAAACTAGCCAGCACTACCGATTGACGTACACCTACAAAGCGCATGTAGCCTCTTGCGAGACCACTGGACCGGCGCGGCTATTTTTGCCCTATCCGCTGCGCCTGCCCCAGCAGTCGGTCGTCGAGCTTACTGCCTGCAATCCGAGCGAATTGCGTCCGTATCTATCACCCCACGCCGGTTTCTTCTACGCCTATCCTTGCTCTATTGACCCTGCCGATGGAACGCTGGAATTCTCATACTCCTGCGAGGTCGAGGTGCATAACCTGCCCATAGCCGATCGCGTTCCCACGCCGCTGACGCCTAGCGAGCACCGCCATTACACCAGGGTAGAAGACCCCTTGGGCCAGTCGCGTCTGGTGCGCGACTTCCTCGCCGATCTGCATATCGACGAACGGGGCCTGAGCGATGTCGATAAAGCGCGCCGCCTGTACGAGCACCTAGCGCGCCGCAAGCGCTTCCAGAAAACCAACGAAAAATGCCAGTGCCTAGCATGTAGCACATCCATGACGCTCAGCAACGACAGCGGCCACTGCATTACCCTGAGTCGCGCCTATATGGCCCTGTGCCGCCTGCTGGACATCCCGGCCCGCGAGGTGACTGGCGGCTTAGCCGTAGCACCGCAAGGACCGGATATCTATGGCATTAGCACGTATGACATGCCCATTTTCGGCCATACTTGGGTAGAGCTATACACGAGCGAGACCGGCTGGTTGCCGGTGGAATTTCACGGCATCGCCTTGGGCCGTCATGCCATGACCGCGGACAACGTCGCCGACCCCTTACTGCGCCAGCGCATTGAGGAGCACAGTGAGGCGTTTCTCGATTACTACTTTGGCCACATAGACTGCCATCGGGTGATGTGCTCCAAGTCGGTCTTGGACATCCCGCAACTCATGGTACCCAATCCCAACGCCGCTACCGAACCCAACCGGCCGCTGACCATACCCGAAGGCCTGCACTACGAATGCCATTTGACCCTTGAATGCCAGTAAGGAGGATCCCATGAACACCGATATTTCCGTCGTCGTTGCCACCCACAACCAGCGGGCGCGCCTGCGCTTGGTGTTGTGCGGCTTGGCTTGCCAGCATTTTCCCAAGGAGCGTTTTGAGATCATCGTCGTTGACGATGGCTGCACCGATGGTACGGACGCTATGCTAGACACCGAATATCCAGATGTACAAGTGGTGCGGATACGGCCCAATGTGGGGCGCTGCCGGGCGCGCAACGCCGGCGTTGAACGGGCGCGGGGCCAGCTAGTGGCCTTTCTCGACGGCGATGCCCTGCCGCATCCCGATTGGTTGGAGCATCTGTGGGCGGAATGGGAGCGCGGGGAACGCCAGCGCTATTTGTGCGGCTTCATGTATAGCCTGCCCCTCATTGAGTATCTGCCCGACCCGCAGCAGGCCGTCTTTGTCGAAGAGCGCACTCCGAGTGTTTTGGCCGACTTCCTGCTAATCAATCGAGAGCGGGTGCTGATTACCGAAGACCAAATTCGCTACGACTTTGCCGGCATCCACGCCCGCGCCCAAGAAGGCGGCTATCCCTTTGACGAGTTGAAGGCCATGCAGGATCAGGTCGCGGAACTGTACGCGGCGCATCCCGATTCGCCGGTCGGCTTTCTCGGCTTTTATCCGCACAACAGTGCAGTGCCGCGCCAAGCCTTCTGCGAGGTGGGCGGCTTTGCTGCGGACATTCCGTTTTCCGAGGGGTGGGATCTGGCCTATCGCTTGCAGCGCGCTGGCGTCGGCCCGGGCTTTGCCCGCCACGCCCTGACTTATCACTTGTACCACTATCACGAATTTTCCGACCCGAGCAAACTCGCCGACGAGAAGCGCACACGGGACCAAGCCATCGACTACATGGTGCGGGAAAACCGCGACCCCAAGCTGCGGATGATTGAACTATGGCGGGCTAGCATCTGGCCCGATCCGCTCATCCCTGCTGAACTAGTCTTACGCGACCTATTGCACTTTCACGAGCGTTACGGCGAGGTGCAGCCAGACGAGATGAACGAGATAGAGGCTATGCTACGGCGGCATCTCGCTCAAGCGGCTTAAAAATCGGGACATCGTCTGTTTAGCCGGGCGACGACCCGCTGCAAACGATCGTCCCAGCGGCCGAAATCTCCTCCTGACGTCTGCTGCCATCCACTCGCACCATCCGCCGATCTACCTGTTAGCCTACCTCTACCGCATATCTGCCGCCCGTTCCGCATCGACTGTAGCGTCACACGCTGCCAAAAAATGATCAGCGGCGGAACCGGCTTAGCCGAACCTGCGCCACAACCGACCCATGTGCCCGTGCGACGTTTAGGTGCACTAAGAGCGACAACTCGACGCACTTATGCGATATATCCGCGCACTTTTAGAGCATTAAGAGGACTTTGTAAAGGGCCTGAGAAACGAACAAGAAAATTAGCTTACTTTTCATAAAGTATTGTATAAAAATAATTTATGATGTATCAAATCGAATAAATCGGCGTGATCATCGCCCGCTAGCCGCCCATTGGCACGGTAATTGCGATTGCTTACAAAGGCGACATGCCGCACCCGTCCGTAGTGCTAGAAAGGAGGTAACGTTTATACAGCATGTCGCTAAACTGGCTTGGGCCTTAACAGCCTTAGCGGCCAGTGCCTCACCTCGGAGATCACCTCCGAGAAAACTCAGTAAACTTACCTAAAGGAGTTGATGATGAAAAAGCGTATCATCCAAACGACCATTGGTCTCACGGCCTTGGTCGCTAGTTTCCTGCCGCAGAAGGCACAAGCAGCGTACTGCTCCATCGATTGCCTGTTGGGCTCCTGTGAAGCAGAAGGTGAGACAGTCTCTTGCGAGTGCAAGTGGTGGGTTGTTCCGTCCTGCTCAGCCTCCTAACGAGGCTTCAGGGGCGAGTGGGCTAACGTCCACTCGCCCCTTCCTCTACTTATCGCTGACACTCCAACCCAACGCATTAACAGATAAGAGGAACACCATGAAACCCTTAGCCGTTCGCACCCTGTATTTCGCTCTGACTGCCATCTATCTCGGTGTCTCCAGCGTTGCTGCCGAGCCTAAACGCCAGTACAGCGGCTTCTCTCGCCACCCTCACCCTGATAGCGTCCAAGTCAATATCGACTATCTCCACAACTTGGAAATGATAAAGGTCAAAGCCAGCCCCGAGCTACAGCAGGCCGTAAAGGCTATCCCCGTCGAGTCGGACACTCTGATCACTCCCGAGCAAGAAGCCGACCTGCGCGACTGGCTCTACGCCTTCCTAGTCGCTTTTTCCGTCTCCGGCAGCGACAGCCTAGCCGCCGCGTTTTACTTGCGCGAAGGCGTCAATAACCCCGATGCCCTAGAGAGAATGAAAAAAGAGCTAGAGAGTCGGGGGCTTCTAAAAGGCGATACGCCCTTTGAGCTCTTCCAAGCCAAGCACAGAGCCACACTCGACAACGAAGACTATGAATACCGCTTTGGAAATGTGTCCTTTCTCCATAGTGTGTTCAAGGTGTTCAAGATGAAGGACACTTACGAGAGCTATCTGGACTACGCCCGGGCTCACGGCATGGTGGTTGCTAGGGCAGTATATGGGAATGAGCCCAAATTGAGGAAAGATATTGAGGCAGCTCTGCAAGCGGGCGAGCATCGGGTCTTCACCAACATCATGTTCATCACCGAAGAGCCCGAAGAGTCATCCAAGTGGCTTACAGGGCAGATACGCACCCCCCTCTTTTTTCGGCTGGCTTGGGACCCAGAGCGGGCTATGTGGCGCTTTGTAGAGGCTTTTTATAATTCTCAGTTACAGCATTTTTTCCTGATTGACTACATGTAATTGGCCTTAGCACA
Source organism: Gemmatimonadota bacterium (assembly GCA_026706505.1). The sequence goes on along the minus strand of JAPOYQ010000198.1, from coordinate 3,815 downwards.
AACCTATGACCAACGGCGTCTAGCCATTTTTGACAAGGAGAACACCATGAAACCTATCGCCATTCGCACCCTGTATTTTTTTACTTTAATTACCGTCTCCAGCACAGCCGCTGCCGAGCCTAAGCCCCAGTATGGCGGCTTTTCCTCCCACCCCGACAGCCTCCAAGTCTTCTACGACTACATCCACGATCAAGAGATGGTTAAGGTCGAGGCCGGGGCTGAGTTGCAGCAGGTTGTCGAGGCCATCCCCGTCGATCTGAGTGCGCCTATTGACATGAAGCAAGAAGCTGGTCTGCGCACTTGGCTCTACGACTTCTTGGTCGCCTTTTCGGCCTCGGGTAGCGACAGCCTCGCCGCCGAGTTCTATCTCCGCGAGGGCATGAATAACCCCGACGGGATAGAGATCCTGAAAAAGTATCTCGCTAGCAAAGACACCCCAACAGATGGGACGCCCATTGCTCTCTTTGCAGCCGGGCACCGGGAAATACTCGGCGCAACGAAACGCGATTACTTTTTCGAGAACGTTTCCTTTTTCGACAGCGTGTTCAAGGTGTTTGAGATGCAGGAGGAGTACGATAACTATGCGTTCTACCTCCAAACACACGGCATGATTCCCAGAGGCACTTTGAATTTTCATCTCAAACTACAGGACGAAGTTGAGGCAACTCTACAAGTGGGCGAGTCGTTGGTATTTGCCGACATCATGTTCATCGTCGAAGAGCCGGCAGGGGTCTCCCGTTGGTCATGGCAGGGACGCACCCCGTCCTTCTTCCGGCTGGTTTGGGACCCAGAGCGGGCTATGTGGCGCCATGTAGAGGTCTATTTCAGTCGTGGCGTACCGCAGAACTTTCTCTTCAACGTCATGTAATCCAACCTTTACCACGTAACGTAGGAGAAAGATCATGAACAACCTAACGCTAAAAGTAGCAGCCCTAGCCGCCCTGCTCTACACGGGCTGGGCCAATGCCGACCAACTGCCGCAGACTGCCGAGTACGGCACCACCTACGACAGCGAGGGCACAACCGGCGAAGTGCGCTTTGTCGCGCCTTACGACATGGAAATCGTCGCGGCCGAACCCGGCTGCGGCTGCACCGGCGTCGAGTTCCCCCAAGGGCCGTTGAAGGCCGGCGAGACATACGCGATTGCCTATCAGATAGATACTCGGGGGCTCTCCGGGGCCTTTGCCTCCAGCATTGACTTTAGCGTGGCCGGCCAAGCCGACAAATGGCAGTTGCAGTTGGAGGGCCAAGTCGTGCCCATGCTGCCCAGCAAACTGCACATAGGGACGATTCGAGGCGACGATTTGCCCTCCATTATCCGACGTATTCCCCTCGCGCAAATCGACGGGCAGCCGCGACATATTAGCCAAGTTCAAGTCGCGGGAAAAGGCATAGAGGCATCGGTGGTGGACGGCGGCACAGCCATAGAGATCACCCCGGCAGCGGGCCTGACGTGGAGCGACCGCATTATCGCCACCATTGAGGCGACTATTGCAGCCGAAGGCGAAGAGTACTCCCGTTCCATCCAAGTGCGCGGACGAGTCAGCCCCCGGTTTAGCCTAGAGCCGCAGAGCGCATCCTTCGGCGTGGGCACTGCTCAACGGCGTGAGATGCGACAAGTGCGCGTGGGCTTGCCAGCGGACTCAGCCGATGTGCCCGTACGGGCGTCGCCCGTGTGCGGCGAGGTGGAGCTAGATATCGAATACCAACGAGAAGCGGACAACAGCTTAGTCGTCCAGATCCGCAATGCGGGCGATTTCCCCGCTGGTACGCTGAACTGTGGGGTGGAGGTGCAAATCGGCGCGGAGCAGGTGCTTATACCCGTGCTGGCACTGACGCGATAAGGAGGCTACCATGAATCCGCCAAAAACAACCAAGGCGTGGACTCATCTCGAATGGGGCAATACCTGCCGGGAAAAGGGTCAGAACGAGCAAGCAGCTACCCACTACCAAACAGCGCGTCGGCTCTTTCGCGCCGAGGAATGCCAAAAGGGGCTTTTTGCAGCTTGCACCCAGCTCGGCCACTACTGCGAGATCGGCGGCGACCTCGACGGATCGCTACAGTACTTCCAAGAGGCATTGGCCGCCTGCTCGCCTAGCCGCTCCCTGCGCGATTTAGCAGAGGCCAAAGGGAACGTGGGCTTCATCAAACAATGCCAATCTCGCTTTGACGAAGCTACCGCGTACTACCGCAAGTCCATGCAGCACGCCCAAGAAGGAGGCGATACCGCCCTCGCAGCCAAGATGGCCAACAACATGGGCAATCTCTACATGCAGCAGGACGACTTGGCAGAAGCTCAACAGTGGCTCCAGCACAGCCGCGCTCTCTATGACAACGACGTACCAGGTAACCTGCTCAACAGCTTGGGACAACTGGCCCTGCGCCGTAGCGATCCCGATCAGGCCCTGCGACATTTTACGGCGGGACTAGCGGCGGCCCGGCAGCAAGGGACGCCCCTCGAAGTGGCCCTGCAACTCGGGTCCATCGCTTCGGTCTGCCGCGACTTAGGCCATCTAGAACGCGCCTTGAGTAGCGGCAACGAAGCCCTGAGCATCTACATGGCTCAGGGTCATGCCCAAGGTCACTGTGGCATGGCGACGCTGCTGGCCGATCTCTACATGACCGCCGGCGACCTAGCGATGGCGCAACGACATATACAGGTTTCTATGGACCTGTGCCGACAGCTAGGAAACGCGAGGATGCAGGCTTTCAACTATGTGTCCTTGGGCAATCTGTACGCGCAACAGGACGGCAACAAGCAACGGGCGTTGAACGAATGGGTGGCGGCGTTGCGCCTGTTTAGACAGCTCGGCATGGAGATACAGAGCCAAGCGGTCATTAAGGCTATGGCCGCTTGAGATAAAAAAGACCTTAAAAATGGGCAGTCAGGCCTATGGCTGAACTGCCTGTTTTCTTCCAAAAATCCCGCTATCCGTCAACCCACACCACCTATACTCATGCGATGTTTAGGAGCACTAAAAGCGACGATTCGACACACTTGTGCGATGTATTCGCGCATCTTTAGAGCGTCAAGAGGGTATCGAGGGGCACCTGAGAGACCGACGAGAAATTCAGCTTATTTTTTAATAAATCATTATTTAACATTTATTTATGAATTATAAAATCAAAGGAATCGGTGCTATGGTCGCCCTCTATCTACTATTTGGTACGATGCTTGCTTTATATAATAGTGAAAGCAACAACTTGTGCTAGCCTACCGGTCGTGGCAGAGGCCAGCATCGTCTAGAAAGGAGTGTAATTATGTCCTCAATCTTCTATATATTTGGATTGCTGCTGTGCGTCCTCGCGGCCCACGCCGAAAACTTGACCAAGGAACAGCAGCGCATCCTACTCGACCTCCAAGAGGCCCACTTAATTCTAGAGCAGGCCAAAGCGCGCGAGGCCGAGGCCAAAATCGAGCATGATCAGATGATCGGCCTCAAGGAGCGCGGCGTGGTCACCGGCCAAGAGCTACGTACGGTCCGCGAGGACTACGAGCGCGCCCGCGAAGAGCGGCAACGGGCCGAACTAAACCTCCAGCGCGCCTTCCTCAACTCGCTGGCCGACGCCACGCACCTGACGGTCGTCAATGGCCAAAAGTACGGCGTCGAGGGCGACAAGGTCCGCGTGCGGCTTACCTTGCGCAACGACTCAGACCTCAACTTGGCGCAAATGGTCGATCGCGCCCGCCGCCGCTACGAGATCAACGGCCTCGACCAAGACGCTGCGTCGCTGTTGCAGGTGAGCAACATCTTCGTCACCATCCTCGCCGACAATGTCATGGTCGGCCAGCCCTACCAAGTCCACATCCCCG
>JAPOYQ010000768.1 GCA_026706505.1 Gemmatimonadota bacterium | reverse complement strand
CACCCAAAAACCCCCTACAGCGCAAGTCCCTCAGTCTTGATTCTTGCTGCAGTATGCAGCACTATGCCACATAGTGGTGCACCCTCGCTGTGAAGTCAAGACCTACAGAATGGGGTGTCCCTCTTGGCGATTTCCATAGTTAACAGAGGAGTCTCCAGCAAACTGATGGTATCAACACATTCAGATATCAGAAGCCTGTCATCTACCGCACAGTTGCGCAGGGTGCAGCGTTGTTTGATTATCAAGTGAGTGCGTACCGGACACGGGTAGAGTCGTCCATTGCAGCAGCCTCCGCCCCGTCTCTCGTTGGGGGACGAGGTAGAAGAATTCATGCTGAAGATGTACCAGGTCAAAACACCTGCGGCTATCGGCCCCATCTGGTTCTGCGAGGAGTGCGGGCTGCCCTACGAGGTTGAGGTCATCGACTTATCCGCCGAGTTTCGGTCCAGCCCGGAATGGCGGGCGCTCAGCCCGACCGGCAAGGTTCCGGTGATGACCGATCGGAACTTCACGATGTGCGAATCCGGAGCCATGGTGGACTTCCTTGTCGAGCGTCCTGGCAGCGGGAACTTGGCCCCCGAGTCGGGTACTGCGGACAGTGCGCTTTGCCGACAGTGGTGCTGGTTTGGGGAATCCACCTTCGCGCACTCACCTGGCGAGCTGGTAAATCACTGCCGCATCGCAGCGGAGGGCGGGAGTGTCCCGTTCGTGCTGGAAGACTGCTGGGCACGGATGCGCCATTACCTCGATGCGCTCGAAGGCGCTCTCGCCGAAGCCGACTACCTCGTAGGGAACACCTTCGGGATCGCGAACATCATCAACGACGGCTATAGCTTGATGCTCGCGAGTCACCATGGCATGGTAACCGACCATTACCCCAACAGCCGGGTCTGTTCCGTACGCCCGGGCGAGCGGTAGAGTATCCGGATGGCGAATGCGGCTGGCTGAGGTATAGGCTGCAGCAAGTCCTGCGTAGCGCTCACGCCCTACCTCACCAATGGTGCCAAAGCCCCACGGAGCACAGGACATGCTAGCACCTGTTCCTCGTTGGCAAAGCCAACAGGGCGCCCCTGACCCGAGTCTGCGCTCGAATTGGTAACCGTCAGCATAAGCAGTCGAGTAGAATTCGGGTTAAAGTAACCGCGATCGTGCCCAAGGTCGCTGGATGCGTTGGTGTGCTGCCAAGGCACTAAGGCGCTGCCGAAGCAGCATCTCAACTAATGCGGAAGGACCTCATCGCGAATTCGCCGGGGCGGCAGAAAGGGAACCAATAGAGCCAACGCATGTCACCTAACGACCTTCCATCACAGACTGAAGACGATGTTCGCGAGGAGTACTTCCAGAGCTCTCCTACGGGCGTTGAGCTAGAAGATGCAGACCCATTGCAGCCGGAGGAGCCGGAGCCTTGGGATCCGGAAAAGATCCGGATCCACACAAAGCACTATTCACTACGTCAAATGGTGGACATGATTGCTGACGGTGATGTCGATCTCGCCCCGGACTTTCAGCGCTATTTTGTGTGGAAGCCTTGGCAAAGTTCAGGTTTGATTGAGTCGCTCCTTCTGGGAATTCCTTTGCCGTCGTTCTACTTCAACGAGGACACTGGGGGCCGACTTCAGGTCGTTGATGGAGTCCAGCGCCTAACGACGATATACCGCTACGTGAAACAGCAGTCCATCAAGCTGGGCAAAGTAACCTATCTGCAGGAGGTGGAAGGCCAGGGCTTCGACGATCTCGCGGCGGTGTTTCGCCGCCGCCTGAACGGGGCGCAGTTCGTTGCGCATGTAATCGACCCGCAGACCCCTTATCGCGTGAAGTTCGACATTTTCCGCCGGATCAACACAGGCGGAAATCCACTCAGCGCCCAGGAGATTCGCCACTGCATGAGCGAGGCCCGGTCACGCAATTTCCTGAAGGAGTTGGTAAGCGAGCCGAGCTTCATTTCGGCTACCGGCGGAGCTCTGCGAAACCACCTGCGAATGGCAGACCGGGAGGTTGCGCTCAGGTTTGTCGCCTTCCGCTTGTTTACGGTAGATGAATATGCGAAGCATGGCGGCTTCAACGAGTTTCTGGGTTTTGTGACGAAGTGGCTCGACGAATCG
>JAPOYQ010000540.1 GCA_026706505.1 Gemmatimonadota bacterium | reverse complement strand
CGTAGGCCATCATGTTGGCCGTATCGAGGTAGATCCCCACCCACTCGCTGCCGATTTCATCGACGAAAAGCCGGGCTTCGCGCGGGCTGAGCAGGAATTTGTTCCAGACGTTTTCCAAGCCAATGGCCGCGCCCATTTCCTCGGCCAGAGAAGCCGTGTCGCTCAGCGCGTCCCGCAACCCATCCCAAGCCTGCTGATAGGTGCCCTCGACCTCTAGCTGCCCCGGGTGCAACAGCACTCCATCGACTGACAGCGCACCGGCGATCTCAAGCGAACGCCGCAAGCACTTGAGGCACCGATCGCGCTCGCCGGCATTGCGGCTGAGCAGGTTGCCGCGCTCTTGATACCAAACGATGACGCTGCCGATTTCAACACCGGCATCTTCGCACTGCTGTCCAACTTGCGCGATCTCGTCGGCGCTCATGCCCGGATCCAAGTCCTTGCCCTCGGCAAAGACCAACTCCACGGCTTGGTAGCCAGCGTCCTCGCACAACCGCAGCGTGTCCTCCAGCGGCATGTTTCCCAAAACGATCTGCGTGATTCCTATTTTCATAGCACACCTCTATTGAATATATCTAACGCGCTCAGTATGTTATGGGCCATCGCATTCGGCCCGCAATTCGTTTTATCCCTTCAACGAGGAGAACAAAATGGCAAAAAGAAAATCCACCAAACGCAAAAAGGGCAAAAAGGATTTTCAAATCGGCTTTGTCGGCGTCGGGCGTATGGGAGCCAACATGGCCCTCAATCTCAACGACAAGGGCTTCAATATCTCGGCTGTATTCGACGCCAACCGCCGCTCCGCCCGCAGCCTAGCCAAAGGGCTTGGTTGCGCCGCTCCCAAAACCCTAGCCGAAGTTACGGCCCTCTCCGACGTGGTCATCACCGTGGTCACCGACGACGCGGCCATGCGTTCTATTTTTGCCACTTCCGGCGATTCGCTGCTGACCGACGCCAAAGGCAAGACCTTTATCAACTGCGCCACCATCTCGCCCGCGGTCCACGTCCAAGTCGAAGAACGCGCCGCCGCAGTCGGTGCTTCTTCCCTCGAAGGCTGCATGGCCTCTAGCATCACCCAAGCGCGCCAAGGCACGCTGTACCTGATGTGCGGCGGCAAGCGCAGCGTTTTTAACCACGTCCGGCCCATCCTCGACGCCTTGAGCGTCGATCTGCGCTACATCGGCCCAGCCGGTCAAGCAGCCCAAGTCAAAGCCCTCGTCAACATGGTCATGAACATCAACACCGCCGGGCTGGCCGAAGGCTTGGGCCTAGGCCAAGCGCTCGGACTGGATCTGAAGATGCTAATGAAGGTCTTCTCCCAAACCGGCGCCAACTCGCGGGTCTTGGAGACCGACGGCGAGGACATGACCATCCGCGACCACGAGTGCTATTTTTCCTCGGACCACGCAGCCAAGGACTCCGGCATAGCCCTCGCGCTGGCCCGCCAGAATAAGCTCAGTCTGCCGCTGGCGCAGGCGACCAAGCGCCAGTACGACAAAATGAAAAAACTGGGCCTCGGCGACCTCGACAAATCGGGCATTGCCGAGTTGACCTTTCCCGGCCGCAAAGGCTCTAAGTAGTAGCTGTTTTCCGAGGGGCAGGTCGCCGCAGACCTGCCCCTCTCCTCGCTAGATCCGCCCGTGCCGGATGTCCACCATCCGCTGGGTCAGTTCAAACCGCAGCTCTTCCCCACTAAAAAATCGCACGAATTCATCGACCATTATCGAGAAATAGCGGCCAAACGTCTCAGGCGCATACCAAGCGACATGCGGGCTGACAAAAGCGTTGGGCAGGTGGCGCAAGCGGCTGTCTTTGGGCAGCGGCTCTGGGTCGAAGACATCGAGGCCGGCGATTAGCTCGCCCCGTATGAGCCGCTGCGTCAGTTCCTCGTAATCCACTACCGGCCCGCGACAGCAATTGATCAGGATGCGGCCGCGACCCAGCAAATCGAGCTCCCGCGCCCCGATCATTTTTTCGGTCTTGGGCGTATGTGGGACTTGGACGACGAGGATATCGGCGTGTTGCAACACCTCGTCGAGCGAGCCGCGCACAATGCCCAACTCGGCGGCCACTTCCTCGGACAAATACGGATCTGCGACGCGC
>JAPOYQ010000852.1 GCA_026706505.1 Gemmatimonadota bacterium | reverse complement strand
GATTCGTGCCTGTGTCCAGCTATGTCTCGCAGCTACATTCCTTTGGGCGGCCCGTGAATTTCGGGCGGCTCATGGTGCGGGCTGAGCGGTTGAATCGCGGCGCAGCAGGCGACACCGCGATCGTTCGCTTGCAGCTCCGCAGCGGTATGGACGACACTCCCATAGCCTATTTTCGCCGCGACCGCGACACAGGCGTCCGCGAAGAAATATCTCTGTCCGAGTACAACAATCTGCCCAGACGCGCCCTGTACCGCCGCGATCCCGACACGGGAGCCGTGCTAGGAGAAGTAACTCGGACCGAGTATCTCTCGCTGCCGTTGGCCGAGGTCGGGCCAGCGCGCGACTTTGTGCAGGCCGACATCCGCGAAGACGTAGAGAATTGGAGTAGCTGGACCCCACCCCTGCAACTCGATTCGTCAGCTACGGTCGTCATGCCGTTGGATCTGCCAAGCCCGCGCAAATTCTTGCAGTTCCGCGTCTTTTTCAACGGACATGCCGCGAGCACCATGCGCCTCGATAGCTTGGTGGTAGAGTTTTCTCCCGGACTGGTCAGCACGGCCGTCGGCGAAGTCGCATTGGCCACTGATCCCAATCCCGTCGGCGGTATATTGGCCGTTCCGAGCGGGGTTGATACTTCCTTTGTTTGCGACATCCTCACCCAGTTTGACGAAGACGATCTAGCGGGCTTTCGCGGCCTCAAGCTCACCGCCTTTCCACCGCCCGTTTTTGAGCGGCTGCAAATGGGTGATCCCCTCGTCGAGGTTGCGGATGTCGAGGTCGAGCCTATCGCCGAGGGTTTCCACGTCTTTTTCCCGCCGGTGACGCGCCAAAACAACCAGCCCATGCGGCTGACCTTTAGTCTGCGGTTGCTGGAGTACCATACGCCGCTGAACGCCTTCTTGCTGGGCGACGGCAATGTGCCGCCGCATCCGATTGTGGCCGGCAATGCCAGTGCCGAGGTGGGAACGGGATCCATCCATATTTTCGCCGCAAGTGCCACGCCCTCGGTCGAAGCCCTCCTCTCGACCACCGTGCTCACGCCCAACGGCGATGGGATCAACGACGAGGTCGAAGTCGCCGCAGTGCTGACGCAATTTGCTGGCGAGGTGCCGCTGGCCGTCGAAATTTTTGACCTTTCCGGCCGCCGGGTGCGAAACCTAATTGCCGCGCCCCGGGCCGCGGGAGTCTATCGCGAAACCTGGGACGGCCGGGATGGGACCGGCGCAAGAGTCGCGCCGGGTCTATACCTATGTCGAAGCGGGGTGCACTCGGACGTCGCTCCGACCACCGCGACTCAGCTCATAGGAGTGGCGTATTGACCGCTTTCTTGTTAGTACCGCTGCTGTTGCTCGCCGGGACGGCTTGGGGGCAGGCGTCGTCATGGGTTGTCGGCTCAAGTGGCGACCCATGGGCCGATGTGGCCGAGCGCTGGATCGCTCTCGACGATTCCGTGCGCCTCGGAGCCGTCCAGCCTCGGGCCGTGCCGCCGGGGCGCAACGTGCTGCGCGGCTTGGTGCGCGCAACGGGTGTTGCCGCTCAGGTCAACATCTTTGACTACCCGTGGGCCTTTACCAAAGACCCGGATCGGCTGGAGTCCGAGAACCAATTTGTGGGCTGGCATCCGCGCATGTGGGGCGGCAACGGAGCAGTGATGCGCGGCCTCATAGATGGCGACGAGCTGACCGCCTCTTTCGTTCATCCGCCGCTCGTCGACGGGCGGCCCAATGCTGCGGTGTTCTATACGCTCGACTTAGGAGTGCCCATCGCCCTCGACAGCCTCGTCTTCTTCCCACCCCAAAGTGGCTTTACCGACGACAACAGACGCCAGCGCAACGTCTTCCCCGTGGGCTACGAAGTAACGCGCACCAACACGCCCACATACTGGCTCATAATCGAAGATGAAGACGTAACGCCCGGGTCGCCCGGCTACCACCCGCTCGATGAGCTAGTCGGTAGCACCTTTTCCAACAACCAGAGCATTGTGTCGCTGCGGCCGCCCCTGCGTTTTACGCGCTTTTTGCGCTTCAAGTTTGGAGGCGTCACATCGCTGGGCATTCTCGCCGAGATACAAGCCTTTGGCCGCGGCTATCCCCAAGAGGCGCGCTACT
>JAPOYQ010000766.1 GCA_026706505.1 Gemmatimonadota bacterium | reverse complement strand
AACACTAGGCCGTAAATATTGGCTTGGTCCTCGGGGCGGATGCACAGCACTGCGGGCGGGCTCACGCCCAAATCCAGCGGCGCCAGCCACACCTTGGCTTCGAGGGCATAGGCCGTGCCTTGGGGCGTGGCAAAGGACTGGAGCAGGGTGCCCTCGGTGTAAAACGAGCCAATTGAAGCCTCGCCGTACGACGCTAGGTAATCCAGCAAAAAGCCGCACAGGCCCTTGGCCTCGGCCGCCGACACCAAGAAGGGAAAGCGGAATTCCCACTCGGCCCCCACCGGCGGCTCGGGCTGCCAGCGCCGCACTAGGTCGGGCACCGCAGTGCGAGCGGCCACCCGGGCCGGATACACCGTGGACAGCAAAACCACCCCCATGACGATGAGCGCTGAAAACACAGCCGCTAGAGACGAATAGTTCAAATTGAGTCCGCCTAGCATATCCCAGTAGTTCAGCACCAGACCCGTCCCCTGCCCCCCCAAGTATCCCAGCGTAATACCCAAGACCGCATAGGCGCAGGCTTCGGCAATGAACAGCAGGGCGATATGGGACGGGGCCAGCCCTACAGCCGCGTAGATGCCAATGTCCTTGAGGCGCTCGTACACCGTTCCGAGCATAGTATTGAGGACGATGAAGGCCGCGATGAGCATGGGTACGATCAGCACCCCTAAGCCCTTTATCGCCGTCGCCCCAATCGACGAATAGGCCCAGACTCCGATGGTCGAAGTCCCGTCCTGCCGCAAGCCGACGAACAGGCTGACGGCCACTCGCAGCAGGAAGTCTTCCAACAGCGCTTGGCCCGCCCCGGCGTCCAATCGCTCCCGGTCAAAGGCGACGGCCACCGAGCGCAGCCGCCCCCCCATTTGGCGGACGATCTCATAGGGCGCAATCAGCACGTTGTCCGGCAGTATGTGTACATAGGGGCGGTACTGGGAGGCGGTAGCTGTCGTGGCCGCGCTCTGGTTGATCTGAAAGGCGCTGCCGGCGGTTTGGGACAACTCAAAGTCCACCGGCGTCAGCGAGCCGTCGTCTAGATCGCGGATGTCGTTGAAGACCTCTGGATCGAACAAGCCGATCACGGTCAGTTCTTTGCCCATCACCTGCACTTGCGCGCGTCCCAAGTCACCGGCATCCAAGCCTAGGGCTTCGGCCATCGGCAAAGGCAGCAGACAACTAGCCTCTGTTGCGGCTATGAAAAAGCGACCGGCGGTTAAGGTCTGATCAATTTCTGTGATGTCGGTTTCCTCGGGATTTAGGCCGAGCAAGCCATAGGTCCGCACCAATTGCCGACCGGACGTGGCTTCGAGGTACGTCTTTTTGTCCTCCTGCAAAATGAACCAATTGCGCGGACTGATCGGGCCGACTGCGGAAAAGTGGGAGCGGATGTAATCCAACGTGGGCTGGCCCAAGGGATTCCAAGCCCGGTTGCGGACCAAGATGCCCTCGTACCCACCCTCGTGTTCGAGAGGCAGCGAGATAAAGCGCGCCCGGCTCTCGTACGAGGCAAAGGAAAGCACCGTAAACGTCAGCAAGACCAGAGTCGTCAAGGTCAAGCCGGTGCGCAGTTTGCGCCGCCGCATATTGGATATGCCCAGCATGAACGCGGCATGAGCGACGCTAAAACGCCGCATCTCAACGTGGTGGATCCGGTCGCCGCGCTCCTTCATAAAGCTGTTGAAGCGGCTGATGATGAGGACGAGGACGAAACCGGCCATGGCCATGATGGCAAAGGCCAGCAAGATGACCAGCGGATGGGCAATGGCAAAGGCGGGATGCACCTGAGAAATCGCGAGCCAGACTACGGCCAATAACGCGCCAAAACCAGTCAACTGCCGCGTGATCTGCGCCGCCCCCAGCAGCAGACGTTCGCCCAAAAAAGCCGCGGGAATGAGCAGCGCCAAAAAGAATACCATGCCCTTTATGACGTCGTTTAAGGTCTCCATGGCCTCGGGATAGACCTGGTTTTCCAGCCCCAGCGCCACCCGCAGATGGGCCACGTAGCGGCTCCACTCTTTGCGCTGGGCGGCCTCTTGGGCGGCTTCGAGAACTTGGGCGGTGCGCTGGTGCAGGCGCTGCAAGTGCTGGTTTTCAATGGCGTGGTCGCGCATGGTCT
>JAPOYQ010000947.1 GCA_026706505.1 Gemmatimonadota bacterium | reverse complement strand
CTTCAACCGCCCCGTGCTGACGGCGTACGTACTGGTCAACCGGACCTCGACGCGCGCCCTGCTGCGCCGCAATCCCTACTATTTCAAGGTGGATCCTGAAGGCAACCAGTTACCCTATATCGACTACCTGGAGGTACAGCGGGTCGATAGCCCCGAGATTATGGCGGCCAAAGCCTCGACCGGACAGGTTGACTTTGCCGGACGGCAGTTTATGACGGCCGATATTCCGCTGTTTAAGCGCTTTGAGCAGAACAATGACTATTCCACGTACGTCTGGCCGCGGCCCTACGGCTCGGATGTGGTGTTGCAGTTCAATTTGAATCATCCCGATGAGGGACTGCGGCGGATTTTCCAAGACGTGCGCTTCCGACGAGCCATGTCGCTGGCCATCAATCGGGAGGAAATCAATGACATCGTTTACTTTGGTTATGGGGTGCCGCGTCAACTTACGGTAGTGTCTGCAAGTCGCTACTTTGAGCCAGAATTTGCCACGGCTTGGGCAGAGTTTGATCCGGCGCGGGCGAATGCCTTGTTCGACGAGATGGGACTTGTTGATCGCGATGGAGACGGCCGGCGCGAGCGGTTCGACGGCAAGCCATTACAAATCACCTTGGAGTACATGATCGGCGAGACGCCCAAGCAGGTTACCTTGGACTTGGTCTCGGCCCACTGGCGCGAGGTGGGGGTAAACGTCAATCTCAAACAGATCAGCGGCACGCTGCAGCGAATCCGCGCTAGGGCGGGCTTGATGGACATGACCATCTGGCATGCCGACCGCAATGCGGATATCCTCTTTCCCATTGAGCCTTATTGGTACGTGCCGACCAATGGCGGCTGGGAGCAAAGCCAGTGGTCTAAGTGGACGCGATGGTACTTCTCCGACGGCGCACTCGGGTGGGAACCGCCAGCGCAGATCAAGGAGTTGATCGGCTGGTGGGAGATACTGCGCCGCACTACGGACGAGGACGAACGCATTGCGATGGGCAAGAAGATCCTCCGCAGCCAAGCCGAGAATCTGTGGGCACTTGGCGTCATTGGCTTGGGGCCGCATCCGGTCGTGGTCAGCCGCAAGTTGCGCAATGTGCCGCCCCAGGGCTATTGGGGTTGGGATTCGCGCTGGACGTGGCCGTACTATCCAGAGACTTGGTATTTGGACGAGGAAGGCGAAAAATAGCTGTGAGCGCTCAAACATATATGAGGTAGTTGTCTTTTGCTGTTTTCTTTATTTATATTGTGCCGATATTTAGCACACTATTAGCAACTATTAAGAGCTGTTGAAAGGAGGTAAAGAGAGGCCGTTTTAGGCATTAGAAGCTCATTTTCGTTTTTTTGACGAATGTTCAAACCACGAACCCATGAGGTGAATTGCATTATGAAGAAGATTTTGAGCATCGCGAGTATTTTGGCCTTAGGCATCATGCTACAGGCCAGCGCGGTATCGGCCCATGTCGATATCGTTGGCATCGAATCCGGTACCCTGTTCCAGTTCCCTGCTGGTATGGAACCCACGCTGGATGGTGACTTGTCCGAATGGGATATCGTCCCTGAGGATTATTACGTGCCCTTTGAGTCCCACTTTGAATACTATCTTGGGTTGGGGCACGAAAACGACGAGAGCAATCTGTCCTTCAGGGTCGTTGCCGGTTGGAGCCAAGGCACTAATCGCCTCTATTTCATGATGGAGCGCTTCGACAACTATTGGGATCGCAATGGCGTCGGCGCGGTCGCCGGCGGCGACGATAGCTGGGAGATTATGATTGACTCCGACCACGGCGGCGACCAGCATTGGTACGCGGCCGGCGATTTCGAAAGCGAAGAGGAGCACCAGCGCAACCAGGGCCGCTACGCACAAAACGCCCACTGCCGTTTTCCGCCGCTGGAGCCTTTTGGCTGGAAGTGGTGGTTCCAAAGCAAGTCGACTTGGCATGACGTCCCGCCTTGGGGCGATTACGGCTTCCAGCTAGATGGGGAGTCGAACGCCGGCGAAGTTACTGCCCGCATCGAGATCATGTCGGCCGCTTGGGATGATTTTCACTGGGTAGGCCCCACAGAAAGCGAGCCGGAGCACACCTTCGTCGAAGGCAATACTATCGGCCTCGGTTGGGTGGTCCACGATATGG
>JAPOYQ010000516.1 GCA_026706505.1 Gemmatimonadota bacterium | reverse complement strand
CGGGAAATGCCGCCGCCGGACTATCGTCCAGGCGAAATATATTAGGCGTACATCCTGCCTGGGTTGAAAATGCCTCGTGGGTCGAGGGAGTGCTTGAGCATCTGGTTCATGCGCGCTGCGCCGGCGCTGAGTGGGGTAAAGGCCTCTTCGTTGTGCTCGTCGGCTGCAAAGCGCCAGCCAAGGGCTTGGTGGCTCGCTGCGCTGCGATGCAAGCGCGAAGCTTGGGCGGCTACGGGCAACAGCGCCCACAGCAAGCCGCCGGCCCAGTCCAGCCCCCAGCGGCTCAGGCCCTCGGTCGCCAGCGCTTTCATTAGCGGCACCATCTGGGTCGGCGGTCCAGAAAAGCGCCAGCGCTGTTGGTCCTCAGCCGGGATCAGCCATTCGAGCTCGCGCCAGCGCCGCCAGAAGACGTGTGATTCGGCCTCTTCCACGATCTCCGATTCTGCTGATTCTTCTTCGCGCAACGTTGTTAGCTGCGCCCGCACCGCGGATGCCGGGCCTTCGACGCGGGCGGCTAACCGGTTGGCGTCGCAGACTAGGCCTGTGATCTGGAGGGGCCGCGCCGCCCAATTGAGAATCCGCTCCAGCGCTGCTGCGGGTGTCAGTCCGTGCATGAACAGGGTCGCTTGGGTTTCGGGGCGGGGCCAGACCTTGAGGCAGACTTCGGTAAGCACTCCCAGCGTTCCGAAAGAGCCGGCCAGCACCTTGGACAGATCGTAGCCCGTGACGTTTTTGACGACTTTGCCGCCGGTGCGAATTCGCTCGCCGCAGCCGTCGATCAGTTCGGCTCCGAGCAAGTGATCGCGCAGCGCACCCATCTTGAAGCGCCGCGGTCCCGAGAGATTGCAGGCTACAGTACCGCCAATAGTCGCGGCCGCACCCCAAGCGGGTGGTTCAAAAGCGAAGTACTGGTTTTCGCTACGGCACAGGGCTTCTATTTCGCTCAGCTTGGTGCCCGAGCGAGCGACTAGGACCAACTCGTTTGGCTCGTAGCTGACGACGCCGGTCAGAGCGGAGAGGTCGAGGGGGATTCCGTCGTGTTGGCGTCCGAGAAAGGATTTAGTGCGGCCGGCAAAGATTTTTAAGGCCGCGTTTTCGGCTAGGGCTTGGCGAACTCGCTCTTGGATGGCATCGGATGCGTCGTCGCCGTGGTTCATGTGCGCGGAGGGCGAGGGTGGTTTTTACCCGCTCAGACCTTAATCCCGTTTTCTTTCAGGAACTGATGGACGCCTTTTTTGTTTAAAGTGCGTAGGGCACGGGCGGTCAGGCGTAGGGTGACGGTGCGGTTTTCCTCGGGAATGAAGATGCGCTTTTTGACGAGATTAGGCTGTTGGACGCGCTTGGTTTTGCGCTGCGAGTGACTGACGTTGTTGCCAACTAAGCCCTTGACCTTGGTCAGGCTGCATTGTCTGGCCATGAGTGTCTCCCTGTAAGAAACTATAAAATGTAGCGGTGCTATGCCGATAAGTCAAGGTGGGATGCCCTTGACAAAAGAGGGGCTTGGAATACCTTAAAAGTGCCAATCGCCATGATCAAATGACCAATCCCCACCTATACCATTTTATGAGATTCACATGCTGCTTTTGTGCGCTAGCCCTTTTTTGCGGAGGCGCGGCTATGGCGGAATTGCGCGTAAGCGAACAGACGTCACAGCGCCTGCGGTTGGTCTGGGTTCCCGAGGGTCGAGAATTAGAACAGGGGCGTGGTGCCTTGATCGGCATCCCAATCGACGGCCAGGTTCGCTTGGAGTTGATCGAAGCCCGCGTAGCGCGGACGGATCGCGCCGCTGAGGACGCCGCGCCCACACCTGGGCCGGCCTTCCTCGGCGAGAGCGGCTTTGCGCGCCGTCAGCGCGTCGTTCCGGTGGCGTTTGCCCCGCGCGTCGAAGCGGACGGGACGCGGACCCTATACGATCGTATCGTCGTTGATCTACACGTGACCGGCGGTGATGGCACCCGCGTCGCCGATCCTTGGGGCGAAGCATTCTATCGGGGGGTGCTCGTCAACCCCGAGCAAGCCAGAAACTGGCGATTGCCACCTAAGCAGCGGCCGGCGCGCAAGGCCGCGTTGCAGGGAGGAACTTGGCTGCGGATCCTCGTCTCGGAAGAGGGGATGTACAGGA
>JAPOYQ010000262.1 GCA_026706505.1 Gemmatimonadota bacterium | reverse complement strand
CCCCTGTTCGGCGTCGATCGCGGCAATTTTTGTCCCCGCCTCGCCGATCCGGCGTTCCCCGCTCCGTCATTCCCATACCAGAACGATTTTATGCGCGCCTTTGAGATATTTATCAACGATGGTACACCCGAGACCCAGCGCGAGGGGGTGCCGATCCGCGAGACCGTGGTACTGGTCAACCAAAACGAAGATCCGGTAGTTGACGTGCACATCCCGCCCCAGTACGTGCGATTCGTGCGGCTCAAGTCGCTGACGTCAACGGGCTTTGACTTGGCTGAATTCCAAGTTTTTGGCACCGGCTTTGTGCCCGAGGCCACCTATATCTCCAATGTCTTTGACTTCGGCGACCTGTCGCTCTTTGGAACGCTGCGTTGGGTCGAGCAAAAGGCAGGAGACAGCGGGCTATCGCGGGTTTTGATCCGCACCCGTACTGGCAACGACCCGCAGCCGGTTGAATACAACAAAATTCGCCCAGGTGAGCAGATCTTTCGCTTGGGCGGTGGGTCCAGACAGACGGGGACTACGGCCCGTGGCGACGAAGTGCCGTGGAAATTTGCCGCTGACGTCGAGGATGCCGAGTTGAAAACCTTAGTTGAGACGGTACTCGACAACGAAGATGTCGATTTGCGCGAGGCGCTGCAGATATTCAAGGATCTGCCACTGGATCAGCAAGAGCAGATCTCACTGACGGCCGCCGACTTCGGCCGGTTGCGCAATGAGGATAAGGGCAATATCCGCAACGACGTAACCAATTGGAGCGCTTGGTCGCCTCCCTATCCGGTCAGCGCGCTGGTTGAGTCGGACGCTGATTTGGCCGACGCATTGCAGGGGATACCGGTGGTCTCGCCGAGTCCGCGGCGCTATTTTCAGTTCGCGATTGAGTTCTCTAGCGACGAGTTCGAGTCGGCTACCGGCGTTGGGGGGATTTCCTTTGAGGTACTGCCTTCGCCTTTTGCCGAGGAGTTAATCGCCGAGATCGTCCCGCGCCAAGCGGCGCTGGGCGAAAAGACGGACTTTACCCTCGCCGTGTTGAGCAAACTTCGCCCGGGACTCGACCGCGGCTTCAATCGGCTACAGATTGATACCCCACTCAAGGTCGAAAACGTGGGGCTGATAGAGGTCCGGCGGTCGGACGGCACGACGACTGAGGCCGACTTCAGCGGTGCGGCACTCGACCAGTTGCCGCTCCAGCGCGGCGACTTTGCGGTGGTTGAGGCGGCCGACAACAGCTTTATCTTCGAGTTTCCAATGGTCGCCGAGGATAGCACCGAAGTGCGAGTTACCTTCGACAACGCGGTGCTGCGCTTCGGCACGACCTTTACGACGCGGGCGTTCAATTCGGGTGAGGAAGTGCAGATTGCCCAAGATGTGGTATCGGGCAACGCCGCCGATCTGGGTGAAGCCGATCCGGACTTGCAGCCTTTGGGTACGCCTTTCAGCGGGAACCTCTCGGTGGCCGTGCCGATCGTCGGAGACCTGCTGGTCAATGTAAGTGCGGTCCCCGGGGCCTTTAGCCCCAACGGGGACGGCATAAATGATCAAGCTGCGGTCCAGTACGACATTACCAATATCGCTCGACCAACCGATGTAGAAATCGTCGTGCGCGACTTAGCGGGTCGGCCGGTGCGGAATCTCTACCGCGGACTCGACAGCAGCGGACGCCATGCTCGTCTTTGGGATGGCAAAAACGACGCCGGGGAGGCATTGCCCCCAGGCAACTATCTGTTCAGCGTGACGCTGGCCGCTGGTACTGGCCAGGAACGCGGCGTCGGTATAGTCAGCTTGGCTTATTGAGATACTATGGAACGAGGGAGAGCAGTGTTGAAAGCGATGCGAAGTCTTGCAGTGATCGGCGCTTTACTTGGCCTAACTCCAGCGCATGGGCAGGAGGACTACCAGGGTCGGTTAGGGGTACAGCGCGGCGGTGCTGTCAGTTTTGAGCCTATCGGCCCAGGCGTAATATTTGGCGCGCTCGATCCGACGGTCAAAAAGTGGTACGTGCCGCAGGAACTCTTTGTGGACTACGGCTGGCGCCAGTGGGAGTACTCCAACTACGCCCGTACCCCGTACGAGCGCTACGTCAACACCACCCGCGAGGGCGACTACTTCTACGATGTGTACGGCA
>JAPOYQ010000804.1 GCA_026706505.1 Gemmatimonadota bacterium | reverse complement strand
CCCCCGCTGATAGAGTAGAGTCACCTCAGCGTAGAGTTGCGGGGCAATGCAGATGCGGTGGCCAGCGCACTTGGTCGTGGCCAGCACCAAGCTCTCGATTGACAGCAGTCCCGGGTCGATATTGGCGCGGCGGCACTTCCCTCGACTCATCGCCCGCTCCAGCGCCATAGTCTGCGCCTTGACGGTCGCTAGCTCGGCGGGGTCGATCCGCTCGGCAAAGCAAACGAGTTGTTTGCGCAGCCCCGCGCCCATTTCCGCTTCGTAGTACGAGGTAAAATCAAAATCATAGGTCGCACTTGCCGCACGCAGAGGGCTAAAGCATTCGGCGAGGCGTTCTTTGGCCTCGGCGAGGGTCTCTGCGGAATCGGCCAATATCGCGCAGACTAGTGCGACGGGAGTAGAGGGTTGGAGATCGATGGGCATCTTGCAACAAAAGGCAAGGGACCGAATCGCGTCAATTTCTGCGGCGGGATTGGTTTGCTATTTTATCGCCGCAACTCCCACCTTCACTCCGGAAAGGCCACTATGCGAATAGAAGACCTAGACACGCCCGCCCTCCTCGTCGATCTCGACGGCTTGGAGGACAACCTCGACCGCTACCAACGCTACTTTGACGAGCACGGCATTGGCTTGCGGCCCCACATCAAGACCCACAAGTGCGTGGCCATCGCCCATATGCAAATGCGTCGCGGGGCAATCGGCATCACCTGCCAGAAGCTCGGAGAGGCCGAGGTCATGGCCGAGGGCGGGGTCGATCGCGACATCCTGATTCCCTACAACATCATCGGCGCGCAAAAACTGGCGCGGCTGGTCGCGCTGGCGCGGGACACCCGGCTGACCATAGCGGCCGATTCCGAATACACCGTTCAAGGGCTATCCGAGGCCGCAGCAGAAGCGGATGTCACCGTGGGCGTGGTTGTCGAACTCGACCGCGGCCGCACGGGCGTAGGCTCGCCCAAAGCGGCTGCCGCTCTAGGCGAAAAAATTGACCAAGCCCCCAACATCGAACTCCGGGGCATCATGTCCATGCCAGCGATTCCAGACATGCGGTCGCTAATCCAAGAGGCGCTCGCCCACTTCGACCGCAAGGGCCTGCCGCATCCCATCGTCAGCGGCGGCAGCACGTCGGGCGCATTTATGGCGCACGAGATCCCCGAACTGACCGAGTACCGAGCCGGCGAGTACCCAGTCGGCGGCGTCGGCCATCTCCGCCGGGGAACCCACAGCGTCGACCAGTGCGCTGGCCGAGTGCTGATGACCGTGGTCAGCCGACCGGCCGCGAATCGCGCCATCCTCGACGGGGGCAGCAAGTCGCTCAGCGCCGCAGTCCATCGCCAGGAGGACGGCTCATCCGTCATGGGCCATATCGTCGAGTATCCCCAAGCCGTCTTCTCCGGGGCCTCGGAAGAACATGGACATGTCGATCTATCGGCCTGCGACGACAAGCCCCAAATCGGCGAACAGGTGCAGGTCTTGCCGGTTCATCCCTGCCCCTGCTTCAACGAACACGACCAGATCTTTGCCGTGCGCCGCGGCCGCGTGGAAGCCGTCTGGCCGGTTGACGCCCGCGGACAGATACGCTGAAAGGAGCGAATTGTGGATTTTGCCGAATTGAGCGAAAAACTAAAAGTGGCTAGCACGGCGACCTTGACGTCCGTGCTCCGCAACAAGGGACTGCACAACACGTTTATGCACCAAGTCGCGCCCCTCGCGCCCGACATGCAGATGGTCGGCCGGGCCTTTACCCTGCGCTACATCCCCGCGCGCGAAGACCTCGACGAGGTTCCACTGGACAACCTGAAAGACGTGCAGCGGATCGGCATTGAGCAGGTAACCACAGGCGACGTGTTCGTCATTGATGCACGCGGCGACACCCGCGCCGGGACCATGGGGTCCATCCTAGCGGCGCGGCTGCAAGTGCGAGGCTGCACGGGGATCGTCACCGATGGGGCCTACCGCGACTCGCCGACCATAGTCTCATCGGGGTTGCCCGCATACGCCGCCACAGGCGATGGGCACCTGGATTTCGCTGGGGTGGTGGATGGTCTTGTTGGTGTGGGCGTTCATGGCCGCGGCGTATGCGGGCAACCCCGATGAGACTATGGTCGGCGAGTCGCGGTAGGCC
>JAPOYQ010000727.1 GCA_026706505.1 Gemmatimonadota bacterium | reverse complement strand
CGCCTGGCAGCAGCGAAACCTCCACAGTCTGATCGCCTCGTGCGGCGGCCCCTTGACCGAGATCGCGCGTCAGTTCCACGAGGCCAAGATCGACGTACTGCCTTCAGTGCGCATGAACAGCCACTACGACATCTCCTACGACTCGCCATCTCACGGCCAGTTCCGCCGCGACCACCCCGACTGGCTCATCGGCCGCCCCCACGAGTACATCCCCCATCCCACCCTTGAACACGCCATCGCCAGGGGCCTCGACTACAAATATCCCGGCGTCCGCGCGCACATGGAAAAAATCATCTGCGAACTCTGCGAAAAATTCGACGTGGATGGGGTCGAACTCGACTATTTTCGCCACCCGGCATTCTTCCGAATCGAAGAAGCTTATGCCAATCGCTATCTGATGACCGACTTTATCCGGCGCATTCGCCAGCACCTGGACGAGGTCGGCGCACAGCGAGGCAAACACCTCGACCTGCTGGTCCGCGTCCCGCCGACGCTCTACGACTCGCGGCGTATCGGCCTAGACGTCGAGGCCTGGATCGGCGAAGAACTGGTGGACATTGTCGCGGCGGGCGGCGGCTTTATGCCCTTCGAGCAACCCATTGGCGAATTTGTCGCCGCGGCTGCGGGCACCGGCTGCCATATCTACGGCAGCTTTGAGGCGCTGCGCTGGACCCTCGACGAAGAGGTGCTCTACGCCCTAGCAGCGCGGTTTTGGGACGCCGGCGTCGACGGCCTCTACCTGTTCAACTATTTCAATACACCCAACGAGTGGAAGAAGCGCGTACTCGGCAATATGGTTGACCGCAACCGGCTGCCGCGCCTGCCCAAGCGCTACGAGCTCGATCATTCAGACCGCATCAACAGCAAGGAACACCATGTCGGCGCGTTCAGATACGCCGTGCCCTGGGCCTCCTTGCCGGTGTTCATGGAGGAAACGCAGCGCGGCGGTGGCTCCGCGCTTTTTATGCACATCGCCGACGATGTGGACGGTGCGCGTTCCGCAGGGGGCCTAGGCGGCTGCACCCTGAGCCTCGGGTTCGACCATATCAATGACGACGACGAGCTAGACATACACATCAATGGCGAGCCCGTACCTTGGGACAAACGCCGGGTTTCCCAAGACGGCTGGGGCTATACCGTCTTCGACGGCGATATCTACCACACGACCATGGCGACGGAGCGCGTCGAGGGCACTCTGATACAGTTTGATGTGACCGATCTGCCGATCAACAAGGGGAAAAACGAATTGCGCGTGCGGCTCATCAAGGGAACCGGACCGCATTTTGAACCGGTAACTCTGACCGAGGTGCGGTTAGCGATCGACTATCGCTGATACCGCATTCAGTCTCTAGCATCGAATAAGCTCGTCCATGGCCAAGTACATATTGGCAAAGTATGAAGAGTTCGCTAGATTCTTACTGTAAAGTTGGAGTCTTCAAAAAAGTAGGAATCAGCGAAAGGATCACGCGATGGCCGTCGCCAAACTAACCTCCAAAGGACAACTGGTCATTCCCCAAGCCATACGCCAGCACCTGCACCTACAGCAGGGCGACAGCGTGGATTTTATCATCCAAGACGATGGCGAAGTGGTCGTCAGACCCGCCACCCGGGATGTGCGAGACCTAAAGAATATCCTGCCGAAACCCAAGAAGGCCGTATCGCTAGAGGAAATGGATCGCGCGGTGCGCGAGGGCGCGGGAAAAGCGCTGTGAGGGGGCTGGATACCAATGTGCTGGTGTGCTATCTAGTGCAGGACGATGCGGCACAGGCGCGGCGTGCGGCAAAAGAGATCGAAGCGGGATCGGATGCGGGCGAGATCTATTTTATTGCCGATGTCGTTGTCTGCGAACTAGTATGGGTGCTCGATCGGGCCTATGGATACAGCCGGGCGCAGATTGGCGACGCGCTGGAGGGCATTTTGCAGACGCGCTCATTTCATTTTGTGGACAAAGACCTGCTCTGGCAGGGGCTGGGCGATTACAAAAAAGGTAGGGGCGACTTTGCCGACTATGTGATTGGGCGCGTGGGCGAAAAGTCTGGGTGCGAAAAAACGCTCAGTTTTGATCGCGCCTTAAAAGGCGATGTACGATTTGAAGTGCTTTAGGGAAGTCCGCATGGTATGGTATGCGAGTGATTAAT
>JAPOYQ010000466.1 GCA_026706505.1 Gemmatimonadota bacterium | reverse complement strand
TGGTCGAGAAACGCACATCGGTATCGGGATCGACTGGTTGCCAGAGTTCGGGGTTTTGAGTGTTACCGACAAAGGCATTAAAGTGATACGGGCTCTGTACTACATTGACATACATCTCAATGTCTACTAACTGCTGCTCCACTAGCTGGGGAAGCTCCACTATGAGAGAATCCGGGAAAAACTGCACGGCTTCGGCCGCCAGCACCACTGGACTGCCATCTATCTGGACCGAGAAGCTGTCGGCATCCGCCTGGGAAGGGGTTTCCACCCGGATGCGGTCAAAGCCGGAATCTCCCGGGCCGAACTGGGGCCGAAGGTGGTAGACAAATTTCTGGGCAACGCCCACCTGGGCCTCTTTGGGCTCGATCTCGCCCACCGCCCCCATCAGAAAAGCATCGTCGAAATCGAGAAAAAGCGAACGCAAGGTCGCCGCCGTGTCCGGTCGGTCCGAAATCAGAGTGACCGCAAATTGCACGTACCGACGCGGACTTGGAGAAAGGAACTCCTGTCCGGAAAATCGATAGGGGTCGCTCCAGCCGCTCCAGTCTGCTCCTTCCACTAGGACGGCCTCTTTTGCGCCTCTCCGTGGTTTGGGCAATTTGTTGTAGAGTTCCTCGGTAACCTCGTTGCCATTTTTATCGTAGTAAATGGTCTGCTCTTCAAAGGTATTGCCCGAGCGGGTCTGGGCTTGCACCCTGGTACCTGCGGGCAAGTCCGCATCCCAGCTAAGCGAGCGAAGCACCTTGGGCCGATCTCCCAAATCCTCAAAGCCCGAGGTCATCTCTACTTTGGCTATGTATCCGACCGGAAAGATGGCGATATCGTTGAGAATACTGCTCCTGTTGCCGACGTAAATATGCAGAATGTGGCGGATGGACTTAGGAGGAAACATGAGATAGTTCAGCC
Source organism: Gemmatimonadota bacterium (assembly GCA_026706505.1). Next base: position 1,234 of record JAPOYQ010000466.1, on the reverse strand, counting down.
ACTGGGGTGTGTTCCAGCCAGTCACCTCGGGAAAATCGAAGAGCAGATCGAATTCTAGCTCTCCGGCCAGACTCCGTCTGGCCCCGTCCGAGACAAATAACTGGACTCTCTGGTGGCCCGAGGTGGCGGCGTATGCCCCTTGCCCCTGCGCCGCGTCCAGCGGCGCTAGTTCGAGAATCCGGTTTATCCAGAAATGGGCCCCCAGATCCCAACTCCAACTGAACTTGGCCGTCGGGTCCACACTAGTCACCTGCCAGGTGGTGCTGAGGTCCCCATCGACCAAGGCACTGGCGCGACCAGTCGGCTCGGTTATAGTGCCGCCGCGATCAAAGGTGGTAAGGGCAATATTCTGTCCAAAGGTGAAGACTTCCACTTCGGCGAGGGCCGCATCCGGAGTTTGGGCGTCTACGACAATGCGCACGAACTGGATTGGTCCGTAGGTGGTCGAGGTATCTGGGCCCGCTAAGGCTGCAGGACCAAACAAGCGGTTATTAGACACCCTGCCGAAGGCCTGAACCGGGTACTCGATCAGAGTCTGTTCATTCAGCTGGCTGGTGCCGCCAATTAAGTCGAAAAAAAAGAAATCTTGGCCTTGCGCTTGTCTAACGCCATTCGATCCGACGACGCGGAACACCCCCAGGGGCCTTGCCCCTTCCTGGTCGGGAAAGTGCAGGCGAATCTTGCTGGTCGGGACCGTCCGTCCCAAGTTGATCTCGATCCACCAATTCTCCACAGGGTCATTCGGATCGGGCTTCCAGAAGGTCTCGAGGTCTCCATCAATGATATTGGCGGCAGCGCCCGGGTTCGATCCGACTTTCCACACTCCTCCCTGTACTTCTCCCTGCTCTTTTGTCTGGTAGGTAAATTGGTCCGCGTCGAGCGCGGCGTTGAGGGACGACTCGAACTTTATCGGGGTGATGGAGCCATCTGCCGCAAAATTGAGGGTTCCGGCGGGGAAATTCCACTCTTGGTTCACCTGGAACACCTGCCCTCTGGCTTCTTCTATCAACGGGACTAGCAGGAGAGAAAAAGCGCAAAACTTGACCAGATTCTTCATCGGAACAGTCCTTTCTTTCAGTACACTATTCCCACAGTCTCCGTCTGCACAAAGCTTTCTTGGTCGGCGTTAACCGAAACCTTGACTAGATAAATGCCGACTGGAAGCAGTTTCCCGTTATCGTCCCGTCCATCCCACGGCCTTATGTGATTTCCGCTCCGCTCCTCCCCAGCCAAG
>JAPOYQ010000206.1 GCA_026706505.1 Gemmatimonadota bacterium | reverse complement strand
AACGAATCGAAGCCTCTCGGCAAAGCGAGCGCGCTCTTTGACGGAGATTTGTACGAGCGCTGGCGTGCTGGCAGAGCCCATAGGGGCCTCACCGACATCCTCGCCCACATGGTCCTCGACTTAGGTGCAGTCTATTGGGTCGATCAAACGCGGATCATCGGCGGCGTGGTCGTACGCTCCGGCTTTGGTGGCGGCATTACCACCAACCACTACGTTCACCGCCGGCGCTGGGGCTTTCGCTTCTACGAGTTTATGACCTCAGACGGCTCGCTTTCGCCCGACGGCACTCGCTTGTGGACCAAGCACTTTTCCGGTGCCTCGCCTGGCAGTCAGACCTCTAAGGGCCTAGTCGATCACCATTTCGACCTGCTGCCGACGCGCTTTGTTCGCATCTTCTGGAAGTACTGGGACACCAGTTGCTATTCCTTTCAACGGCTCGGCGAGGAGGGCGGCATAAACAGAGTCCCCGGCTGTGGAGCAGGAGGGACCACCGACGAGATTCAGATTTTCGGCGAGGGGTTCCCGTCGGAGGTCGATTTCCGTTCCCCTCTGATCGATTTGGGTGCAGGAAAGAACCTCAACTCCGTGGAGTGGAGCGGAGACGAGCCGCCCGGTACGCTCATCGAGATTCGCACCCGCACTGGCAATGAGATCATCGAGACGTATACGTACCGCGACAAAAACGGCAAGGAAGTTACTGAGCGGAAGTACAACAAGCTCATTCCCAGCTTCAAAGGCCCTATTGACACCACCCTCGCCGCGGGCGGCGACTGGAGTGCGTGGAGCCGCATTTACAGCTTCTCGGGCGAGGCTTTTCTCTCGCCCTCGCCGCGCCGCTACCTCGAGATCGACGTGCGCATGACCTCGGATTCGCCGACTGTGGGGGCCTCGCTCGACCACTTGGCCATCAACTTCACCCAACCGCTCGCCAGTCGCGTACTCGGCGAAATTTCTCCTCAGCAGGCCCTACCGGGGATGCTGACGGAGTTTACCTATTACTTGCGGCCAGAAAATGCCGTCGGCTTCGACCGCCTCGCCGTCGAGTCGGACACACCGGTGCAATTTACCAGCGTCGCGCACAATGGCACCGCGATTAACGACGCGCAGGTGGACATCACCGCAAGCGGTTTCCTAGTCCATCTGCCCAACCGCATCCGCAATGACCAACTCATTGAGCTGAAGTTTGCATCCTCGGTATTTAGGCAATCGACAAGCTTCGACGTCTTTTTGCAGGACAGCCGCCAAGACGAGAGCGTGCGGCAGCGCGTGGACCCGGGCGATGCTACTGACTTGGTCGAGAGCAACACCAACATCGTCAGCTTGCCGGTCTCCCAGGAGTTACTCGCCAATATGTCCCTTTCGTCCAAGGCAATTACCCCCAACGGCGACGGCATCAACGACGAACTGACGCTAGAGATCGCACTGGTCAATGTGCTGACACCGCGCCCTCTGCGATTGCGCCTGTACGACCTCGCCGGCCGCCCGGTGTACGACCGCAGCGAAGACAGCCGCGCCGGCCAGCGCGAACTCGTCTGGAATGGCCGCGACAGCCGTGGAGATCGCGTGGCCCCGGGCCTGTACATGCTCGAAGTTCTCGTCGAGGGCGATGCTGGCGACGAAAAAGCACAAGCGCTCATTTCGGTGGCTTACTAAGGGGTTTAGGAGACAAAAAAATCTTGACAAGTAAGCGCATGTTTATTCTATTTACCGACTATTATGAGAAAATAGCCCGACAATTGCCGATGAAAGGAGGTTCCTAGTACCAATCGCTATACTCTTGAGAAACCTCATAATTCCGCCCGCTGAAAGCCTTGTGGCGGGCCTTTTCTTTTAATTTTCTTTCACGTATAAAACCTAAATCGAGGAGGATTTAACAATGCGCAAAGTCCTAGCTTTGACTCTAGGCGTATTGCTCGTCGCTGGAGCTGCCTTCGCGCAGGAGCCGGCTGAAGTACCGCTCTTTTTCGCCGTGGGGATCCCCAGTAACGCCCTGCCCACCATTGATGGCGACAATTCCGACTGGGCCTGGGTTGATCGCAGCTTTGAGGTCACCATTGAAGACATGAATCCGCTGACCGGCGGTGCCGACGATGCCGATGACCTGTTCATCGATCTGATCATTGGCTGGAGCGATGCCAACAACCGCGTTCACGCCATGGTTCACGTCCACGACGACTTCCTGATCGTCGATAAGAACCCCACCTGCACTTTCCGCGATGACAACTGCGAAGTGCATTTCGACCCCGACAACCAAGGCGGCGGCCCGTACTCGGCGCCCAACGACCAAGACTTGCAGCCGGCCTACCAGATGTGCCTGAGTTTCTCCGAGCAGTTCTCGCGCGTCCAGATGTACAACGGCGCGCTGGGCAATTTTGAGCAGGACGCCCTGAACTTCTGGTGGACCCACACCGACTTCGTCGATGCTGGTCACGTCAACCAAGGTCAAGAGTACTACTACGAGTTCAGTGCCGAGCTGATGGACCCGCTCTCGATCAGCGGTGGCCCGGACGCCAGCACGGTGTGGACGCTTGCGGCCGAGCAGACCATCGGCATGTCGATCTCGATTGACGACGCCGACGAAGGTCTCAACGCCAACGGCAACGATCCAATGGCTGAGGAATGCTGCGAGAACGGTTTCTGGTGGCAGGCCCAGTACAGCATGGCCGAGCAGTTTATGAACAGCGGCGGCATGCCCGACATCTTCCTGACGCCAATTGAAGCTGTAGACACGGCGGTCGAGGAAAGCTCTTGGGGCCAAGTCAAGTCGCTGGTAGGCGAAGAACTCTAAACCAAACTTTAGTAGTCTTCGTCTTACAGTAAGTTCACAAGGGGAGGGGAATCGGTTCCCCTCCCCTTGTTTTGTTTATGGGGACGAGAGGCAACACGCGCTATGTTCAAATGGCGATTTAGGCTGTTGATCTGCATTCTGTTGGGCGCTAGGGCGGCTAGCGCCGTGGACGTGTGGACCGCGGGAGGCTCTGGCTTTGCATGGGACGATGTCGGCGAACTGACCGGACTCACCACCGACGCGTCTGTCCTGCTCCCAGCCGTGGTGGACTCGACCACCAATGCCGTCGCAAACCTCACCCTGACGCGGCGGGGTGGCAACATCTCCTCACCGCAGTCGCGCGAGAACCTGACCGGCTTGCTCACCGACGGCAATTCCGAGACCTTCTGGCGCGTCACCCGCGAGCGACGCCCCGATGGCACCTCCATGGTCATCGACTTAGGCGCGATCCTGCCGATCAACCGCATTCGCTTTCAGGGCAACCCCGATATCTTCCTCCGCGCCTATGAGCTTTTTGTTCACGACGGCAACCCCGCGCAACTGCGCGAGGACCGTCCGATCGCCTTCATCAACAAAGTCAGCTCCAATCTCGAACAGAGCGAATCGGATATTGACGCTCATATCCCCCTCCAGTTTGTGCGCGTCATCCGCCTAACTAGCCGCTCGGGCCAAGAGTTCATCATCGAGGAAGTCGAGGTCTTTGGCGACGGCTTCGCGCCCACTGGCAGCTATCTCTCCGAAGTCATCGACCTCGGCGAGGCGGCCAACTTTGGCCAAATCCGCCTGCAGACCCGCTTCGACCCCTTGACTAACGTGGTATTGCAGACGCGCACGGGCTCGGTGCTCGACCCCAAAATTTACTATCGCAAAACCGATATCTTTGAGGGCGAGGATCGGCAGGAAGAGCCCATCTTGCCAATAGGCTCACCTGAGGCGGCCGACGAGTACGACGATCTGACCTCGTCCGACAAAGGCGCGATCATCGACAACATCGACGAGTGGAGCCCTTGGTCGGCACCATACGAAGACTTCTTTGGCGATCTACTCTCGCCGGGCAACCGTCGCTACGTCCAGTTCCGCTTGTTTTTTTCATCCGAGGACGCGCGCCAGTCGGCCTTTGTCGATTCGCTCTCCTTTGACTACTCGATCCCGACGCTGGCCGAAGAGCTGACAGCCGAAGTTACTCCAGCAACGGTCACTCTCGGCGAGAGTAATACCTTCGACTACTACATTCGCTCGACTTTTGGTGATGTCAACGACGGGTTCGACCGCGTGGAAATTCGCACGCCTTTCAAGGCCACGGTCAATAGCGTCGAACTAGACGGGGAACCCGTCGCTTTTACAGAAGAGGACGCGCAGGACGAGAGCAGGCTAGCCATCCAACTGACCGACGACCGAGTGACCGAATCGGGCCAGCTTTTGCGCATCCGCTTCGAGGCCATGGTAACGGTCTATGGCACCACTTTTTTCGCCAAGGTTTTCGACAGTCAGACCGGCGAACTCGGCCAAGACGTGGTGGCCGGAGACGCCACCCCTGAGGCCCAAGCCGACCGCCTCTCCATCCAAGGCGCGTTGCGCCAGGAGCTCGTCCTCGAATTGAAGGCTGATCCGCCGGTATTCAGCCCCAACGGCGATGGGATCAACGACCAGTTACAGGTGTCCTACATCTTGCTGCGCGCGCTCTCGCAGGTGCCCGCCGACCTAATCGTGTACGACCTCGCGGGTCGTCCAGTGCGGCATTTGCAAAAAAGCGGTGCGCTCAACGGGCCGCAGCAAGTGACTTGGGACGGCTTGGACGAGAGCGGTGCCACGGTACCGCCCGGACTCTACCTCTTGCAGCTTTCCATTGATACGGATACCGGCTCTGAGGACCGGTCATTGCTAGTGGGACTAGCGTACTGAGCACGGCCCACAGCCAGCCCGCTATGGCATATCGCTATGTAGGACGGGCTAAGGGAACACGGCTATGACAATCACTCGCGCACTATGCCTCGTTATCGCGTTGGGCAGTTTCGCCTTTGGCGAGCGCGTCTCGTTTAACTCCCGCTCCGCTTGGCAAGACTGGGCGCACCCGGTCGGTGCCGTGGAATTACAAGCGACCGGCCGCATCCAGCCCGTGCCCGTGCGCAAAAACATCGACGCCGTGCGCAATGCCGATAACTTTGGCGGCGGCATCCGCAGCGTTGGCAGCAATGCCCGCGACGCGGACCACATCATGGATGGCGACCCAGCGACTAGCTGGTCTCCCGATCCGGCCGACGGCATTGAAGACGCCTATATCGAACTCGACTTGGGCCGCTTGGTGACTGCCTCCGAAATCGTCATCACCTTCGACAAGTCCGCGCCGCCCTTTGAGTTTTTCACCATCCTGCTGTCGAGCGGCGAGAAGTTCTTTACCAACGCATTGGTGCCTGTAGAAGGTACCTTGGGCTACGGCCTCTCCAAGGGAGTTGGCTTCAATGAGAGCCACGAGCTCGTCCTCGATCCCCGCCAGCGCACCTTGGGTTTGAGTGCGTCTGGCTCGGACGACATTGGCGGCGGCTTTGTCGATGGCACTGTCCGCGAGTTCAAAGAATCCTCGGGGCTGGTGCGCATCATTCGCATCGAACTGGCCAAGTTCGTCGAGGGTGCCGGCCTAGCTGAGATTTCGGTCTCCACCATCGGCGACAATATCTCCCTCGGGATCATTGAGCGCGGCGGCAACATCGAACTCATCACCGACTTGCAGGCCGTGCTCTCCGGCGGAGAGAACATGGTTGACGGCGACATTGTCACCAACTGGGGCATGCAGACTTACCACCAGACTCAGACCGGCTTCGACATCTTCAATCGCATCATCTTCGACCTAGGGGCCCACTACTGGATTGACCAGATCCGCATCATCGGCGAGCCGGCCGGTGCCCCGTCGCGGATTCGCAGCCGCTACGCCAACTTTTTCTGGTACCAGCTCCTCGCTTCCGACGGCTCGATTGCTCCAGATGGCACCCTGAATTTCCACGAGATTGCCTTTGTTGACGACAGCCCGCTGAACGAGACGGATATCCGCAACTTCGACCATCAATTCGAGTTGCAGAAAATTCGCTACATCAAGCAGTATTTCCCTTCCTCCCGCCACGGCGGCCAGCGCACGGGCACCCATGGCTCCTACCGGCTCTTCGCCCTGATTAGCGAGTTCCAGATCTACGGCGAGGGCTTTCCAGCCGAGTTGCAGTTAACCTCGCCGATCCTCGACCTCGGCGAAGCCAAGGCCCTGACTTCGGTCGAGTGGGACTCCGAGATCCCGCCCAGCACGCGCATTGAGCTGCGCAGCCGCACCGGCAATGAAGTCGTCGAGAATCTTCACTACTTCGACAAGAAGGGCAAAGAGATCACCGAGCGGAAGTGGAACAAGACGCCCAAGAGCTTGCGCGGGCCGACCAAAATCACGATTTCCGTCGGCTCAGACTGGAGCGTCTGGAGCGATCCGTACGTGACTTCGGGCGCGCTCTTTAGCTCGCCCTCGCCACGCCGCTATGTCCAGCTCGACCTGCGCCTGATTTCGGACGATCCTAGCACAGCACCAGCGATCAACGCCCTTCACTTGAACACGGAAAATCCCATTGCTCTCGAAACCCGCGCCGAGGTCTTCCCCAGCCAAGTCGAACCGGGCGTCAAAAAGGATTTTACGTACTTCGTCCTGCCGACCTTTGGTGGGCGCTCGCAGGGCTTTAACCGCCTGACCATGACCGCGTCCGTGCCCGTTGATTTCACCAGCCTGAAGTTGGGTGACGAGCCGGTGGATGTCACAATCACTCCGGTCGCCGAAGGATTTGTCGTCGATCTACCGGCCACGATCCGCCGCTCGGAGCTAATCGAACTCTCGTTCAGTAGCACCATTTATCAAAACCAGACGCGCTTTGACCTTTTCCTCGGCAACAGTAACCTCGGCACCGATGTGCGCCAACTCGTTGACCAAGGCGATGCCAAAGCCGATGTGCCAAGTGAATCCGTCTCCGTGCAATTGCCGATCAACGGCCTCTTGCTGGCCAACGTCGCCCTTTCGACGCCCGTGCTGACGCCCAATGGAGATGGGGTCGGCGACGAGCTAGCCATTGAATTCGACGCGCTCAAGCTGGTGACTCCGCGACCAATCCGGGTCCACATCTACGACTTGGCTGGCCGCAAAGTGCGCGCCCTCGACAGCGGCGATGGGCTCGCTCGGCGCTACCACTTTTCTTGGAATGGTCGCGACGATGTCGGTGCGCTCGTGAGGCCGGGGACCTATTTATTACAAATCGAGATTGTCGGCGATTCCGAGACTGAGACGGTGCAGCGGATCGTACCGGTGGCCTACTGAGGGGGACTGCTTTTGCCACCTTACAGCAAAAAGGAACTGCGATGACCCGTGCCGCACTCGCATTAGCCTGCCTAGCGATGGGATATAGCACTCCGGCCGTGGCCGCGGAACGGCTCAAAATAGGCGGCGATGGACTGGATTGGGAGAGCAACTCGATCGTATTCAACGCACTCGAAGTTACCGACGAGGGCGGCCTTTCGCCGCTAGAAGCCGACCCCGAGGAAAACATCCTGCCGCGCATCAAGGAACTCGGCGGCCGCGCGACCACCTCGGTGCGCACGGCCGCGGCGCGCTCCAACGAGATAATCAACGAACTCATCGACGGTGACTACAAAACGGGCTGGCGCGTGTACACCAACCCCAACGGCGCCGAACTCGACGTCGATATGGGTGCCATCTTTGTCCTCCATCGCCTCTATTTTCGCCGCGGTGTCCTCAACGACGACGAGCGCTCGCTGCGCGGCTACGAGTTTTACGTCAACGATGGCGATTCGCTCAACTTCGTTGGCGGCAATCCCGTTTACGCGCTCATAGCACAAGACCGCTCGCACGGCCTGCCCGAGCTGGACTTGAGCTTTCCGCCGACGCAGGTGCGCTTTTTTATTTTGCGCAGCACGGGCGAACGCGGCTTCCAGATGGGCGACCTCGAAGTTTTTGGCGTCGGCGTCGCGCCCTTTGCCCAGTACATATCGCAAGTGATTGACCTAGGTGAAGCGGCCAACTTCGGGCCGGTCGATGTGTATGGCCGCATCGACGGCACCGCGCAAGCCCAGTTCAGCACCAAAACCGGCTTCGTCGCTACGGACTCGCTCTACTTCCGCCAGACGGGCATTCCCGGTGAATTCGAGGAAGTGGCCCTGGCGGATTTCGACCGCACACTCGACCCCTCCTACGCCGGCATCGTCCTCGAAAACGACCGCGATTGGAGTGCGTGGTCCCCACCCTACGCCGAACTCCTCGGATCGCCGATCAATTCACCGGACAATCGGCGCTACCTCCAGTTGCAATTCAAGCTCCTGTCGAACAGCTTGCTCGACAAAGCCGTCATCGACTCGGTGGTTTTCAACTACACGGTGCCGGCCCTCGCCGATTCGGTCATTGCTGAAATCAGCCCGACCACGGCGACCTTAGGGCAGGAGAACGAATTTACCTATCACCTGCGCTCGGTCGTCTCAAGCGGCAACCGAGGCTTTGACACCGTTATCATCCACACTCCGTTTGCGGCCCGCGCCACGGGTGTGCGCGTCGATGGCGTCGAGATTGACGACTTCACTGAGGCGTCCGATTTGGGACGCTTGCAGGTGAGCTTTCCCGACCAACGCATCACCCGCAGCGGCCAAGAAGTCGCCGTGCGCTTTGCCAGCTTGGTAACCGTCTCTGGCACGGAATTCCGCGGCGAGGTCGCCGACAGCCAATCCGATGCGTTTCCACAGCGAGTCGCCTTTGGCGACGCGGCCGAGGAAGTTACCGACAACACGCTGACTGTCAGTGCCCGCATCGACGACGAGCTTTTTACCGGCGTCGTGTTCTCGTCTGCGGTAATCACGCCCAATGGCGACGGCATTAACGATCAGATCTCCCTCGACTACATCCTGCTCAAGGCGACCCACGAGGTCGAAGTCGAGGTGGTCGTGTACGACTTGAGCGGCCGGCCAGTGCATCGCCTCTACAAAGCCCGCGACCGCTCCGGCCCCAATCAAGTTAGCTGGGATGGCCGCGACGACGACGGTGCCGTGCCGCCGGGTATGTACTTGCTTCGCCTCAAGGCCGCTACCGACGCTGGCATCGCCACGCAGATGCGGAGTATCGCCGTAGTGTACTGACCGACATGGCCGAGCCATCTCGGTCGCCGATTTTTACCGCGCGGTTAGCCGCGCCAAGCACAAGTGAACCGCCTAAGGGAGGGTTGTTATGCGCAAAGTTATGTTCTGGGGGATTGCCCTGCTGGTCCTAGCCGTTGTAGCGTCCAGCGTCCAAGCGGCGACCCCGGGGCGCGAGCGCGGCGCCACCTCGCAGGTTCGGATCGAGGGCTTCGACCCACTGATCCCGACCATGCGCAAGTGGTACGTGCCCCAAGATCTCTACTACATCTATAATTGGGGAGGCTACAAGTACACCAACTACGCCAAGGAACCGTATCAGCGCTACGTCAGCACGCAGCTAGAGGGCACGGGCCAGTACGACATTTTCGGCAATTGGATCACCCGGGGCTGGCGCATCTACGAGTGGCGCCAACAGCAGCCGCTGGCCTTTGGCAGCTCGGTCTTCAAATCCAACCACTTTGGCGCTTGGTTCCAAAACCTACTGGTAGCCGCCGATTCCAAGGGCCAGTACTATTCCGCCCTGACCGTCGGCGACTACATCCGCACGACCCTGACCCCACTGACCTTCAGCCGCTCGCGCTTCAACGGCGTCCAGTGGGACTTTGCGTCCGACAAGTACGAGGCCACAGTGCTGCTGTCGCGCGTCAATGAGCCGGTAAGGGCGGTACAGGGGGCCAACCGAGTGCAAGACACGGACTTCACCAACTTCGTCGGCCTGCGCGGCACTGCCCAAATCGGCGATTTCATGGGCTTAGGGGTCACGTATGTCAATACGAACTTCGGCTCGGCGAGCAGCAATTTCTCGGAAAACTCGCGCGCTGGCTTGCTGACCAGCAGCCAGAACTCGGGCAACGTCACTGAAATCGTTATCCGCATCTCCGACGACTCGCCCGGCGACGGCTCCGGTGCCCTGTTCTTTTCGGCGCAGATGATCGTCGATGGCCAAGAGACCTCGGTCAACCCCACCATTGAGGGCGGCCGCCAGCGCGAGGGCTTCCTCGAAGCCCTCGAAGAAGCACCAATCCTCCTCCGCTACCGCGTGCCCGACCCGCTGGTGGTGCAAAAGGTCAGCTACGCCATGGTGCTCTCCAATGACTACCGAGTGGAGATTACCTCCAACCTGCAGACTAATATCAACGGCCAGCCCATTTTCTTGCCGGTCACTCGCTCGGAAGGCAATGTGCGCGACAACACCAACCAGCGCGTCGTCCGCTTTGACTACGGACTGCCCTCGGCCAACGAAATCGCCAGCGTGGACTTGACCATTGAGGATATATGGGGCATGGAGGTGCGCGGCGAATTTGCGCGCAACACCCAGTTTCAGCGCTATCCCAACATCAACATCCAGAAACTGAGCAACCTCAAAAAGAGCAATCGCACAGCCGATGCTTGGTTTGTCAACGCCACGCGCCGCGTGGGCCGCTACTTTGGCTACGGCGAGGTGTTCAGTATGGACCACGGGTACACCACGCGCGGGTACATCACCGACCAAAACGATGTCGTGGATTACGAAAACCAGCGCCAGAACTGGTTCGAGTACATCGACGACAACGACGATCAAGACCAGCTCGTCGATTGGCCGCGCTGGGGTGGTGCGGGCGGCGACAACGCCGTCTTCCCCGGCCTCGACGAAAACAACGATTTGCTCTCGGATTTCAACGAAAACTCCAATCTCACCCCGGACTACGAAGAGCCATTCTTGCGCCACTACATCGACCCGCCCGATTTCCTCTTCGGCGTCGATATGAACCACAACACCGTGGTGGATCGCTTTGAAAACGACGACGAGGCCGACTATCCCTACCGCAAGGGCCATCGCGGCTGGAACGCGTACGGCGGGACCGAGATTTATCCAGGGGTCAATATCACCGTAGGTCGCAATCGGGAGTGGCTGATCGCCGGCGAGGAGCGGTCAACAGCCGTGTACGCGCTGCTCAGCGCGGTGCGCGATATTTCTAGGACGGGCAAGTTCGAAGCCTTTCACATGATCAAGTCCGTCGAGGACAACATCGCCGACAACCTGCTGCAATGGGTCCAGCGCCCCGGCTCCATTGGCGGCTTGCAACCTTTTGACGACCCCCTAATCACCGAAAACACCATCGTCAATCAGAGCTTCATCGGCTACAAGTACACCCGTGGCAACCTGACCTTTGCCAACAAGTTCCGCCTCGATCACTTCAATCAGCGAGACGAAGCAGCCGAGCGCCTCCGCGACAGCGCGTTCTACGGTGTGATCAACAAGGCGGACTATCCGTTTTCCATCGGGCGCAACATCACCTTGATCCCGCGCTGGAAAAACATGTGGCGCAAGCGCACCCAACCGCGCACCGTCCAGCTTGAGATCAACGAATTGAGCGAAATTTTCTCCCTGTCCGCCGTGTTCCCGGTGCTGACGAGAAGCCGCGTCGAGGTCGGGGTGGAAGCCGTAATCTTTCGCAATGCCGAGGAGATCCCCGACCCGCTGCCGCCCGAATACATCGACGACTTCATCGGCAAGGTATTCACCGTGCAGTACACCAATCGAGTGCAGTATCAAGGGTACAGCATCACATCCAACGTTGGCTTTCAGGTCAACGACATCAACTTTGCCAACCTCTCCGACCAAGACGTGAGCAATACCATTGCCTTTATCGAGCTCTATGCCGGGCTAGAAGAGGAGCGCTTGGGAGGTCGGCCAGCCGAAAGAAGGGGATGGAGCTTCTAAAGCCGCAGATGGCGCTCCTATCCTTGGGATTGTGGGCCTGCGCCGACGCGCCGCCAGAAAGTGCGTCGGCGGTCTTGGCCCGAGTGGGCGAAACCGAGATTAGCGAGCGGGATTTTGCCGCTGCCTTGGAAAAGCTGTCCAACGGCAGCGAAGCCCAGCCCCTTGCGGATTGGCGTCGCCAATTTCAGGCCCTCATCGACAAGGAACTCCTGCTGATCGAAGCCCGCGCCCAAGGGTTAGACGAAGCGGTCGCCGGTGCAATGGAGGCTTGGGAGCGCAAAGAACTGGTCGAGGGATTGCTCGTGCGCGAGATGGGCGAACAGTTAGCTCATACAGAAACTGAGCTAGCGAAATTCTTCGCCGAATCGGGTGCGGCCCGCGAAGTTCGCCTGCGTCGCTTGCCCGTGCGCGATCGGGCTGCAGCTATGGAGGCCCTTAGAAAGGTTCAAGAGGGGGTGGATCTGGCCGGAGAGTGGAGCGAGAGCGGGTGGCTCAACGCGCTCAACGCGGGCGACGCGCGCGTGGCCGCTCTGTTCCTGCAGGAAGTGGGGAACGTTGAGTTGGTGGAAACTGATGGGCAGTTTTTGGTGGTAGCCATTGCGGCCGAGCGCGAGGTCTCGTTGGCAGATCGCCGCTCGCTCGTGGAAGCGGCCCTAGCCCGACACAAGAAGCAACAGGCGAACTTGGCTTATCTAGAGAGATTGACCGGTCAGTACGCGGTGCAGTTAGACACGGCCGCGTTGCGGCAGGTCGCCACAAGTACAGCACGGCCAGAAATGCGGTTGGTCCGCAGTGCCGCGGGCGATTGGAGTGCGGCGGACTACCAGCAGGCCCTCGCCCGGCTCGGAGCGGACGCCGGATCGCAGCCGACCGATATCAGCGCCCTTGGATTCAAGGTGACGCGGGCCTTTGTCGCCGACCAGATTCTGCCGCAGGAGGCGCGCAAGCACGGTCTGTACGCCGAGTTGGAGCCACGCCGTGCCAAGGTGCGCGCAAAGAAGCTGATCCAAGCCCTGTGGGAGCGAGAAATTTACGCGCACATCCAGCTTGAGCCCGCGCAGGTGCGCGCCTTTTACGAGGCCAATGCGCAACGCTACGCCCGCTCGGGCGCGCTAGGGCGGGAACTACAAGCGCAAGTCGCGCGCGATTTGCGCGACGCGAAGGCCGCGCCCCTGTTCGACCGCTACATCGAGCAATTGCGCGAGAAATACGCCGCGGTTGTCGCCGTAGATGAAGGGCAGTTTGGGAAATTTGTCTCCCAACGCAGACAGGCTGCAAATCCAGTCGAGCTATAAGTCCGTCAGAGAGGAGTGTTCCATGTACGCTTACAAAAAAATTTCCATCCTCGCCGCTGCGGCCCTCTTGTTGGGCTGCGGCCACTACCTAATCCCCGGGCGGTTTCAGCCCTTAGAGGTGGCCCAGCAGCAGACCGATATTCAAGGGTCGAGCATGAAAATCCTCGACGACGGCACGGTTACCTTCGTGCAAAACCGCCTTGAAGTGTCCGTGCGGCCCATGACCGACGAGGAGATCAACCGCCAGTACCCGGCCGAGTCCACTAACGCCAGCGGTCCGGCCGACGAGCTGCCATCCAATCCGTTTACCTATGGCAATTGGATCGATCCGCGCACGGGCGAGGCACCGCAGCGTTTGTCCATCTTCAAGATCACGGTCAAAAACTACGAATACCCCAAAGTCAAGTTCGATCCGCTGATGGTGACCGTGGAGTCGGCCAATGGACGGCTCTATTATCCTTGGGGAAGTTATGACGTGGAGGAGTACTTCCGGCGTTTCCCCCTGGCCTTCAACGGCTTGGGCTATTTGCGCTACAACGAGCGCCGCGGCCTCTATAACCTAGCCAAGTACCCAGACGACGAGTTTTGCTTCTCAGGGCAAGAGGTCGAGGGCTACGTGATCTTCTCCAAAATCCACACCGATGTCGCCGAGATCGCCGTCGAGATTCCCGAGTTCGGGCTGCGCTACAACTTCCGCGACGAACCCATAGAAACCATTGACCTGCACTTCCGTTTTAAGCGCGACATCAAAAAGGTCAAAAACATCGACAAGGTCGCGGCTAACTAGCTAGATAGGCCAAGATGAATAGCCTAGGGGCAGGCTACGGCCTGCCTCTTTTTCTGTCCGGTGTCCGACACGCGTTCATCAATGCTGACCAAATTCCTCCTGTTCGCCACCGCGGCCTTCTTCTTGGTATCGGTCACAGCCTTTGATCCGGCCACCATTTCGCGCTGGATTGAGCGAGCCATTGGCTGGGTGCCACTGCGCGAATCTCCAGCAACCGATGAAGCGCCCTCGCTGCGCGAAGCCGTCGCGCAAATAAACGCCACCGATCTAGAGCACCACCTCCGCATCCTCACCACAGACTCATCCCGCGTCACCGGCTATGCGGGAGCCGCGAACGCAGCCCGCTACATCGAAGGAGAATTCCGCCGCCTCGGTCTCCAAGTCACTAGCGAATTTTTCCCCCTTTCCGTTCCCCTAGATCGCGGTGGCCGGCTGCGTTTGGTCGGCTCGGACGAAGCCATCCCCATCTACGGATTGTGGCCCAACCACGTGCGCTCGCCGTCCCTGCCGCCGGGAGGCGTCTCCGGTCACCTCGTAGACTTGGGGCGCGGCAGCTTAGCCGAGATGGATGGGAAACGGCTAGCGGGCAGCATTGCGCTGATGGGATTTGGCTCGGGCAACGCCCACGTCGAAGCGCGGTCCTTGGGCGCGCAGGCCATTCTGCTGTACGACGATGGCCGCGTCACGCGCAGCGAGGCCGCGGAAAAATTCCTCCAAGTGCCCGTGGACATCCCGCGCTTTTGGGTAGAAGCGACGGACGCGGAAATCCTGCGGCAGCAAGCGCGCAGCGGCGACGCCCAAGTGCATCTCGAAGCGCGCATGGACTGGGAGCAGGTCCAGGCGCGCAATATATTCGCCGTCCTCCCGGGCTTGGCCGAGGATATGCCGCGCGGTCAGCGCCGCGAAATCCAGCAGTGGGACGAGCAAATCATCGTCCTGCAAGCGCACTACGACGCGATCTCGGTCGTCCCCGCACTGGCCCCGGGGGCCGAAAGCGCGACCGGCATGGCCGCGCTGCTCGAGATCGCGCGTTTGCTCGTCGCCGAAGGCACCCGCTACACCGTGCTCTTTTTGGCCACCCCCGGGCACTTTCAGGGCTTGGCTGGCGTCAACGATTTCCTCTACCGCCACGCGCGCAAAAGCGAGCATTTCCACGACCAGATCCCACCCGCCGAGCGCATCGACTTCCGCCTCTTCGTCGGCCTCGACTTGGCCAGCCACAGTCCCCGGGTTGGCAGCTTTACCATGGGCACGTTCTACAACTCGGCTTGGCGCAACGACGACTATCAGAAGAACTTGATGGCGCACTACGCCTCGCGCTTTGCCCGCTATAACCGCGAGATCTTCGCCGACTCAACTCGCTACCAAGACGCCGTAGCCCCGCAGAAGCGAGTGTGGAAAAACTTCATGCCCGTGCGGCTAGCCCTCGACAGCGAGGCCGCATCCTTCGTGGGCAAGGAGGCGCTTTCTTTCGTCACGCCCAACCAACTGCGCCAGCGCGTCGATACGCCCCTCGACCGGCTCGAATTCGTCGCGCTCGACAACCTCGCCGAACAGACCCGCACCATAGCCGGGCTGCTACTCAAGGCCGCTTCCGACCCGGACTTTTTCAACGACACCAAGCTGACCCTGCGCGATTGGGGCCACAGCCTAGAGGGCAACATCTACTGGTTCGACCGCGACGTGAATTTCGCCGTGCCCAAAGCCCCGGTGCCCAATGCCCTCGTCACCTATCTCCAGCCCGGCCCCAACTCCGTGGCCGGCGTGCGCACCCTCATGGCCACGCATGGAGACGAGAGCGGCTACTTCAAATTCGACATCGTGCGCAACCGCTTTGCCAACCGGATCCAAGCCTTTGAACTCGACGAATACGGGCGCATCGTCTCCGCGCCCGACCTCGGCGAGGAAGGCGACAAAACCTATCCGGGCACCCAGCCGTATGGCTGGTGGGAAAACCGCATGTTGCAGGTCCTTTTTCGCTGCCGCGCCCTGAGTTTTTTGGAAGTGGTCGATCCGCGCTATCTATCGGCCATGGACCGCGTCAATATCCTCGGCACCAACGACGCGCCGCCGCGCTCTTTTTCCCTCAACTACATCGAAAACCAGAGCGCAGTGCAGGACCGGGTGGTGCAAGCTGGCGTGGTGTTCGCCGAGCCGGGCACCCGCGTCAAGATCCTCGCCGGCGAGGGAGCCTTTGGCGGCGAGAGCGCGCTCGCCGGCGTGCGCTACATGCTCACCAACGCGGACTCCACCCTGTTCGCCGACCTCGATCCAGCCCGCGTCGATCTGGCGACCATTGAGCGGGCACAGGGCGAGGGCTTCCCAGTCGAACAAGGGCTCATTCCCTATCCGGCATTGCAGGCGGCTCGCGACATCTGGATCATCGACGAGGCGCGGATCAAACAAATGGTGCGCCACGGCATCGTCCTCGAACAGCTACAGGCCATGCACGAGCAAGCGCGGGAGGCCCTGCTCGAGGCCGGCGACAAACTCGCGGCCTTCGATTACACCGGCTACCAGCGCGCAGTGCGCCGTGCCCTCGGGCTAGAGGCCCGCATCTACCCGGAAGTCAAGGCCACTGCCAACGACGCGGTGCGCGCGGTGATTTTCTACTTCGCGCTCCTGTTGCCCTTTGCCTTCTTCTGCGAGCGATTTTTCTTCGGCTTCCCAGACGTGCGGCGGCAAATCGCCGGCTTTGTCGGCATCTTCGTCCTCGTGTTTTTGATCCTGCGCTTCGTCCATCCGGCCTTCAAACTGAGCTCCTCGCCGTACATCATCTTCCTCGCGTTCGTCATCCTCGCCTTGGGCGTCCTCGTCATCTTCATCGTCGTCACCCGCTTCAAGGCGCTTTTGCAACGGCGCAAGGGCGCAGCCGCAGGTGTACACGAGACCGATGTGGGCCGGATCGCCGCGGGTTTTGCGGCCGTGCTGTTGGGCATTTCCAACCTGAGCAAGCGTCGCCTGCGCACCGCGCTGACGGCTGCGACCCTGACCTTTTTGACCTTTACCGTCAATTCCTTTACCTCGGTCAAGTCCAGCCTCGACTTCTATCGCCTGCCGCGCGACACCCCACCCCTGTACGAGGGTGGCCTCATCCGCGACCGCGCCTGGCGCGGTATGCAGGATTCCATCTTGGACTACGTGCAGAGCGCGTTCGGCGACCGCACCTTGGTCGTGCCACGCGCCTGGTACTTGTCGCCAGTCGAATCCGAACGGGCCTATATCGACTTTGCCGCCACCGCGACCGGCGCAGCCAGTTTCGCGCACGGCTTGGTGGGCCTACAGCCGGCTGAAGCCGAGGTCACGGGCCTCGACGCGCACATCTCGGCCGGTCGCTTCTTCGCCACGGGCGACGACAAGTCCGTCATCTTGCCCGACAGCCTAGCCGCACTCGTCGGCATTGGCCCCGAGGATGTGGGCACGGCTTCCATCGCGCTCTACGGCGAGGAGTACCAAGTCATCGGTCTGTTTGACAGCGCAGCCCTGAAAGAAGTCGTCGATCTCGATGGCGAGCGCCTAACGCCAGTGGATACGGTCAAAGACGCCGGCCTCATCACCCGCGAAAGTACCGAAGATCCGCGCGCCTTGGCCGCCACCGCGGTCGAAACCTTCAACCACCTCGAAGTAATCAACACCCTCTTCTTGCCCTATGAGCGCGTCCGCGCCATGGATGGCCGCCTGCGCTCCATCGCCATTGCCGCAGACGCGGACGACCCGGAATTCGTCCAGCGCGTGGAGTCCTTTATGTCGCGGGTGGCATTGACCCTGTTCGTCGGCCAAGGCGACCGCGTCGTGGCCTACAGTTCGATCGGCTCCACCGAAATAAGCGGGGCCGGTCAGCTTTTGGTGCCGGTGATCATCGCCGCCTTGATCGTGCTCAATACCATGATGGGGGCCGTGTATGAGCGCGTGCGCGAAATCGGCATCTACAGCGTCGTCGGCTTGGCCCCCAGCCACATCGGCCTGCTATTCTTGGCCGAATCCACGGTCTTTGCCACCTTTGGCGCAGTGGTCGGCTACGCCCTAGGCCAAATCGCCCATTTGTTCATGCTACAATACGGGCTGCTCGCCGGCCTGACGCTCAACTACTCGTCGCTCTCCGCGGTGTGGGCTACGGTCGTCGTCATTGGCACGGTCTATTTATCGACCTTGTATCCAGCGCGCATGGCGGCCAACATGGCCGTCCCAGACGTGACGCGGCAATGGCAATTCCCCCCGCCCGTTGGCGACCACTGGCGCTTTGACTTTCCCTTTACGGTCGGCGGAGCTGAAGTGCCGAGCATGTACGTGTATCTCAAGTCGGTCTTCGCCGCCTATGGCGAAGGCTCGATCGGTGACTTCATCGCCCGCGACGTCGAGCTATCCGTCACCACCGACGGGCCGGAGCCGTCCTACGCCATTGCCATGCGCACTTGGCTGGCGCCCTACGATTTGGGCATCAGCCAGCAGGTGCGCTTACAGGCGACCCCCACCGGCGAGCACCACATCTACAAGATCGAGACCCACATCGAGCGTCTCAGCGGCGATGTGGCCTCTTGGCAGCGGATGAATCGCAGATTTCTCAACGTGCTGCGCAAGCGATTCCTCGTGTGGCGCACCTTGGCACCGGGAATCCGCCAAGAGTACCGCGAGCGCGTGTCATCCGAGTTTACCCCCAATGCTGAAGACGCACAGCATACCCTCAGTAGCACCGGGCAGCCGACATGACCGCACGCGCCTTTCTCATCGGCTTGGGCCTCGTGGTCCTGATCAACATCGGGGCCCCGTACAGCATGTTCATTCTCAAGTCCTCGCAGTGGGCGATCAGCTACCTGCCCTTGAGCGTGGTCTTTCTCTTTACCGGCTTGGTCTTTCTCAACGCCACGGCCAAATCGCTGCTAAAAGTGCGCGGCTTGAGCACCAGTGAACTCGGCCTCATCTTCATCATGTCCCTAGTGGGGGCCTCAATCCCCACCTGGGGTACCTCCACGTACATGATCGCGGTCGTCGCCGCCCCCCAGTACTTTGCCTCGCCCGAGAATCAGTGGCAAAGCAAAGTAGTGCAGTACATCGAGGAATGGCTGGTGCCCAACGACGCGATTGCCCTCAAGTGGTTCTACAACGGCCTGCCCGCGGGCGAAGCCATTCCTTGGGGCGCTTGGATCGTGCCGCTCTTTTGGTGGACCAGCTTGGTGATGGCCATCTTCTTTTTGTGCCAGTGCATGGTCGCGGCGCTGCGCAAGCAGTGGGTCGAGTACGAGCGCCTGCCCTTCGCCCTGATGGAATTGCCCCAACAACTCATCGCCCCGCCGCAAGGCTCTAACTGGCCCAGCTTCGTGCGCCAAAAGGCGTTCTGGTTCGGCTTTGCCCTGCCCTTCTGCATGGTTATGTGGAACGTGGTCACGTACTTTACCCCGGCCTTCCCGCCCATCCCGCGCGATCTTTCCGATCCCATCCGCATTGGCCGCGAATTTCCCGCCATCAACACCAATATCAACTGGGCCATCGTCGGCTTCACGTACTTCGTCAATCTCGACGTGTCGTTCAGCATGTGGTTTTTCACCGTGCTGACCATGTTGCAACAGGGCCTGTTCAACCGCTTTGGCTACACCATTGCCGGCCGCGACGTGTACACCCTCGGGCACCCCGGCATCGGCTGGCAGTCTTTCGGCGCGCTAATCGCCCTCGTCGGTGGAATGCTGTGGATGGCGCGCGGTCACCTCGGCGCAATCTGGCGCAAAGCCGTGCGCGGCGATGCAGACATCGACGACACCGACGAGCTGATGTCCTATCGGATGATCGTCTTTGGCGGCGGGCTGGCCCTGCTCTACATCGCCTTCTGGATGTGGCGGGCCGGCATGAACCCGCCCACGGTCGCGCTCTTCATCTTGGCCACCTTGGTCCTCTACGTCGGCATTACGCGCATCATCATGGAGGGCGGCTTGCTCTTCAGCCGCGCCCCGCTAGTCGGCCAGACCTTCGTCGGCTACGCGCTCGGGCCGCACGCTACCGCGCAGAGCAACATCGCCATGGGGCTGTCCTACGGCTGGCACCACGAGCTCAAGGGCTTCTTCATGGTCGCCGCGGCCAACAGCGCCAAAGTATCCGGCTGCATTCGCGGCAACCGCCGCTGGCTGAGCTTTTTCATCCTTCTCTCGGCGCTAGTGGCCCTCGTCGTCTCCATGGCCTTCGCGCTCTACATGGGCTACTCCTTCGGTGCGTACAACTACGGGGGTTGGATCTTCGGCACGGGTTCGCAAGTGCCCTACGTGGAAAGCCTGCGCAAAATCGACCTCAAGGCTCCGGACTGGACGCGGTTGACCCACCTCGTCAGCGGCGCGGGTGCAATGGGACTTTTGACCTTTATGCGCTACCGCTTCTCGTGGTGGCCCCTGCACCCGATCGGCATGCCGGTCGGCATCTGTTCCTACCCCATGACCATCATCGTCTTTTCGATCTTCGTCTCCTGGCTGGCCAAATGGGCCATCATGCGCTCGGGCGGCATCGGCCTCTACCACCGCGCCCAGCCCTTTTTCATCGGCCTCATCCTCGGGTACTTCACCGCGATTGGCCTATCCTTTTGCATCGATATGATTTGGTTCCCCGGGCAAGGGCACCCGCTGTACGGAAACTAGCGCATGGCTCAAGACGACAAAAAATCACCCGAGCTGATTCCCTCGGACCTTCAATTTGAACCGGGCTTCAACCTCAAGACCCTATGGGCCGCGCTGTTTGTCGGCTTCATCATGCTGCCTGGGGCCATCTACTTGGGATTGGTGACCGGCCAGAGCATGGCCGGCGGCGCCGAGTGGGTGACGCTCATCCTCTTCATCGAAATCGCCAAGCGCTCCTTTGCCCGCCTGCGCACCCAAGAGGTGATCATTCTCTACTGGGTGGCTGGCGGCCTAGTCATGATGGGCGGCAAGTTGGGTACAGGAGCCGAACTGTTCGGCGGACCTTTTGGCGGGCTGATCTGGGACCAGTACTTGATCCAATCACCCCAAGCCGATGGCTTGCACCAGCACATCCCCGATTGGGTGGTGCCCCCGCGCGGCTCGCCGGCCCTAGAGGGGCGCTCCTTTTTGCACCCCGCTTGGTTCAAGCCCATCGTCCTGCTGCTGACCGTCATCGTAATGCAGAAGGTCAATAGCCTATCCTTGGGCTACGTGCTCTTCCGCATCACCAACGACATTGAGCGCCTGCCGTACCCGCTGGCCGCGGTGCAGGCCGGCGGCGCGACTGCCCTCGCCGAGAGTTCGGGGCCGAGCCAAGGCTGGCGGG
>JAPOYQ010000951.1 GCA_026706505.1 Gemmatimonadota bacterium | reverse complement strand
CGCAGGGCCGGGTTACCGATCACCGCATAGGATTGTCTCTCTATCGCCTAGAAGAGATTCTCGACGGCGATTTTGAGAAATTTATAGAGCAATTGGCCCTTGCATCGCAGCAGGACGCGCTGGCGGCGGACCTATGAGCGGGCGCTCTTGGCGGCTGCTCGATATCCTCGAAAACACGAGCCGCTTCTTTGCGTCAAAGGGGTTGGAAAACGCCCGCCTACAAGCAGAGCTGCTGCTGGCCGCAGTGCTCGGCGTCAAACGCCTCGATCTCTACCTGCAATTTGAACGCCCCTTGCATACTAGTGAAGTGGATCGCTACCGAGAATCCGTGCGTCAGCGGTTGCAGCGAGTGCCCGTGCAGTACATCACGGGCGTGGCCGCCTTTCGCCATCTAGAATTGACCGTGACGCCCGCGGTGTTGATCCCGCGCCCTGAGACCGAAGTGCTCGTCGATGTGACCTTGGAGCTTTTGCCCGAGGGTGGCCGGGTTCTCGACCTGTGTTGCGGCTCAGGCGCGGTCGCCCTATCGCTGGCCCAAGAGGAGGCTGCGGCCGAAGTGGTGGCAGCCGACGTATCGGCCGCTGCGTTAGAAGTAGCGAAGGACAACGCCCAACGCTGCGGACTAGCCGAGCGCGTCGAGTGGCACTGCGGCGATCTTTTCGCACCGCTTCGCGACACTGAGCCTTTTGACCTCGTCGTGGCTAACCCGCCGTATGTGCGCCGCAGCGACTTGGCGCAACTAGCGCCGGAAGTACGCGATTACGAGCCTCATCTCGCGCTAGACGGGGGTGAGGACGGTTTGGCGTACTACCGCCGCATCGCACAGGAGGCAGCGGACTTTATTCGCCCCGGAGGCTATCTACTGCTAGAGGTAGGAGACGGTCAAAGCGCGGCCGTGGAGGACTTACTTGCGCGGTCTGCACGCTTGACTGAGGTTCAGATAAGACCGGACTTAAACCAGATTCCCCGAGTCGTAGTCGCACGTGCGACTACTCAGACGAGTTGAGGCATGGCCAAAAAGAACCGTTCCGCTTACGTCTGTCAGTCCTGCGGCCACAGTGCCGCGCGCTGGTTTGGGCGCTGCGTGGCCTGCGGCGAGTGGAACACCTGCGTCGAAGAACGGCCCCAAGCACCCGACAGCCGGCGCGAACATCTAACGGTATCGCCCCGCTCCCAATTGCAACCCATTACGCAAGTCGATGACCAAGACCACGAGCGGCTGCAAATCGGTATCTCCGAGTTCGACCGGGTTTTGGGCGGTGGCATCATGCCCGGTTCAGTCGTCTTAGTCGGCGGCGATCCCGGCATCGGCAAATCGACGCTCCTGTTGCAGATGGCCGGACAGCTAGCGGCCTCTGATTTTCGCATCGCGTACATTTCCGCGGAGGAGTCGGCCGCGCAGATTCGCCTGCGCGCCGGGCGCTTAGGCGCGTTGTGCGAAAGCCTGCACGTGATGGCCGAGACCAGCCTCACGGCCATTCTCGACCAACTGCAATCCGCCAGCCCGCTGGCCATCATCATCGATTCGATCCAGACCATTTACATGCCCGAGTTGGAGAGCGCACCCGGCAGCGTAACCCAAGTGCGCGAATGCGCGGCGCGGCTCGTCTATCTGGCCAAAGAGAGCGGCATTCCCACGTTTTTGGTGGGGCATGTGACGAAAGAGGGCACGGTCGCTGGGCCGCGGGTGCTGGAGCACTTGGTCGATACCGTGCTCTATTTAGAGGGTGAGCGGCACCACCACTTCCGCATCCTGCGCGCCGCCAAAAATCGCTTTGGTTCGACCAACGAGATCGGGATTTTTGAGATGCGGGACCAAGGGCTGATCGAGGTCGCCAACCCCTCCAAAATTCTGTTGGCCGAGCGCGCCGAGGGCGTGTCGGGTTCGGCCATCGTCTGTAGCATGGAGGGCACGCGGCCGCTCCTGATCGAAATTCAGGCCCTCGTCTCGCGCTCCAGTTTTGGTTATCCGCAGCGGGTTGCCACCGGCATCGACGCCAAGCGGCTCTCGATTATTATCGCGGTGCTCGAAAAGCGCTGCGGCCACGACCTGTCGAGCGAGGATATTTTCGTCAATGTCGTAGGGGGCATTCGCCTCGACGAGCCGGCAGTGGATATGGGGGTGGGGCTGGCGATTGTGTCGAG
>JAPOYQ010000501.1 GCA_026706505.1 Gemmatimonadota bacterium | reverse complement strand
ACGTGCTCATTCAGGCGATGGGGGGGCTGGCCAGCATCACCGGGCAGCCCGATGGGCCGCCGGTGCGGGTCGGCTCGTCGATTGCCGACTTGAGCGCGGCGCTCTTTGGGGCGATTGGCATCCTCGCGGCCTTGGAGCGGGCGCGGCGCACTGGCGAAGGGCAGCAAATCGACATTTCCATGCTCGACTGTCAGGTGGCGCTGCTGGAAAACGCCCTTGCCCGCTACGCCGTATCCGGCGAAGTGCCCCGGCCGCTCGGGTCGCGGCATCCGGCCATTACTCCTTTCCAATTTTTTGCCGCCCGCGATGGGTATATCGTCATTGCCGCGGGCAATGATAGGCTCTGGCGGCAGCTCTGCGACGCCTTGGGCCTCGGCGCGTTAGCCGACGATCCGCGCTTTGCCAGTAATGCGCTTCGCACTGAGAATCACGCGGCCTTGGAGCCAGTGTTGGAACAGGTGCTGGCCGAGAAGACCGTTGCTGAGTGGTGTGATATACTAGCCACGGCTGGCGTGCCGAGCGGGCCGCTGTGCGATGTGGGGCAGGTCTTTGGCGACGAGCAGGTGGCGGCGCGGAATATGATCGTTGAACTGGAGCATCCAGTTGCGGGTCGGCAGACAGTGCCAAACTCGCCGCTGCGATTTTCTGCGACGCCGGTCGAGTTGCGCGGGCCAGCGCCCTTGTTGGGGCAGCACACCGAGGAGGTCTTGAGCGGCGTCTTGGGGCTGACGGAAGGGGAAGTGGAGGCGTTGCGGGATGGGGGGGTGATATGAGAGGTGGGGAATGTGCTCTAAATAGTCCAGTTGAGGCCTCAGATCGCATCGCGAGCTTGGATGTGCTACGCGGCTTCGCCGTGCTTGGTATACTGGTTATGAACATCCAGGCGTTTGCAATGCCAACGGCTGCGTACCTTAACCCCACGGCATACGGCGATCTCAGCGCCGCTAGAATCGTTCAATCATTCAGGATTGCTATATGAGCGGTCCGATTGGACATCTTGCCAAGTTCGTGCGCAAGGCCGTAGAACCGATCGCGATCAAGGCGTTGCTGGCGCGGGAGCGGCTCGAATCGGGGGTTTCCTACCATCCCGGCTCGGCCGAGATCCTAGCGGACCCATATCCAAAATACGCCCAGATGCGGCAGCAGGATCCCGTGCATCGGATGCGGTTGCTGGAGGGGTGGGCACTGACGCGCTACAAAGACTGCGACGCGGTTTTGCGGGACCACGCCCGATTCTCCAATGCCATCCCCAGCGAGGTCCGCGAACAGACCGACCTCATCAGCATGTTGCACCAAGATCCGCCCGAGCACACGCGCCTGCGGGCGCTCGTCTCGCAGGCGTTCACGCCACGCGCCATTGAAAAGCTGCGCTTTAGAGTGGAACAGACCGCCGAACAGTTGCTCGACGCGGTCGCCGGCCAGCCCAGTTTCGACCTGATCGCTGCTTTGGCGTACCCTTTGCCGATCACGATCATCGCCGACCTGATGGGCGTCCCACCCAAAGACATGGACCGCTTCAAGGACTGGTCCAACGACCTCGCGCTCAGCGTTGAACCGTTTTTGCCCAAAGACGCAATGGAGCGCGTTGGTGGTGCTGCGGAAGAATTGACCGAGTACTTTGAGGCCATCATCGCCGTGCGGCGACAGGAGCCAAGGGATGACCTAATCAGCGTCCTGCTAGCCGCCGAAGAGGAAGGCAGCAAGCTGACGCACGACGAACTCATCAAGACGCTGATTCTGCTGCTGGTTGCCGGGAACGAAACGACTCGGAACCTGATCGGCAATGGCATGTTGGCGCTGCTGTCGAACCCGGATCAACTGCAACGCCTGTGGGACAACCCGGACTTGCTGAATTCTGCCGTCAAGGAACTTTTGCGCTACGACCCGCCGGTTCAGCTCGACGGGCGGGTTGTGCGCCAAGATGTGGAGATTGGCGGCAAGCACATTCGCGCTGGGCAACTGGTCATTTCCTTGATCGGCGCAGCCAACCGCGACCCAGCAGTTTTTGAACAGCCGGATATGCTGGACAGTGGCCGCAAGGGTACCAGCCACCTCTCATTCGGGCGCGGCATCCACTACTGCTTGGGCGCGTCGTTGGCCGAGTTGGAGGGCCGCATTGCGTTCAAGACCATACTGCGACGGTTT